>NZ_CABVDF010000075.1:0-11656 GCF_902497045.1 uncultured Blautia sp.
AAAAACAGGCAGCTTAAATACGGTAAAAATACCATACTCAATCTGCCTGTTTTTTTATCTCTCATCTGCAGAAAATAATCATTAAAATTCCTTTTTCTGCAAATACTATTTATTTCCAGTCATATTTTGTCAGATGTCCTCCCAGCTGCATATGGCTGAAATCATGCTGACGAAGAGCCTCATAAAGAACAATTGCCACTGAATTACTGAGATTCAGAGAACGAATATCATTGATCATAGGAATGCGGACACATGTCTCCTGATTATTCAGAAGAATTTCCTCTGGAATTCCGGCGCTTTCCTTTCCGAACATAATAAAACAATCATCCTCATAAGATACCTCTGTGTAAGTCTGAGGAGCCTTTGTTGTGGCATAATAAATCTTTGCGCCTGGATTTTTCTGAAGAAAATCTTCATAATTCAGGTAAGTAGTCACATCCAGATCCTTCCAGTAATCCATTCCGGCTCTTTTTATAGCTTTCTCATTTAACATAAATCCCAATGGCTCAATAAGATGGAGCCGTGTGCCTGTAGCCACACAGGTTCTTCCTATATTTCCCGTATTGGCCGGAATTTCCGGCTCATGGAGTACAATATTCAGCATTCTTCTGTCTCCTTTTTCTTTCCCGGTATTCTTCCGGAATTTTTCCATTTTTCTCCCCATGCAAACTTGGTGATCTCATCCTGAGAGGGACGTTCCAGATATCTGACATTTTCTCCGCTACGCAGGATACGGTCGTTACCTTTTACTGCTTTTCCGATCACCGCTGCAGGAATTCCCTGTTCAGAGTAATACTGTACCAGTTCTTCTCCTTTTATGGTACCGACCAGAATACTTCCTTCTGAAAGAAGCTTATAAGGATTCAGGTTAAATCTCTCACAGATCTCTATGGTTTCCTGGCGAACAGGTATCTTACGAAGATCTGCAAAAAGTCCTATTTCAGAAGCCTCAGCCATTTTCCACAAACCAGCCAGAACACCGCCTTCTCCCAATGAATAAAAGGCATCCATTTCCATAGTCTTCTGATGTTCGATCATATTCCTGGAAACACCATAAAGAGAGGGACCTCTCCATGCATCCCAAAGAAATCCCTCAGAAAAATACTGTCTTAGAAATTCTTTTTCTTTTTCTACGATAAACGCAGTTCCGCCAAGAGCAATATCTCCAGCAATCACAAGTTCGTCGCCTTCTTTTAAAATCCCTGTGACCTCTGCCCGCAGAGCTTCCATTGCCTTTTGTCCAAGTCTCATAACTTACACCAGAATAGACAAAATGCTTGGAACAACCATGGCAAGAACCAGTATCACTGCGATCACTGCGGTAATAACTTTACGTTTTTTCGGATCAAACATTCCCATTTTTGTCACCTCTTTTTATTTATCTCTGTCTCTGTAAGACAGATTTCCTGTGCCGCTGCATTATTGGTCAGCGGATTTCTGTGTTCATAATCAAACAGTACTGCCTGCTCCTCTCCAAAAACCTCAATATGAGCAGTTTTTGGAATTTTCCGGCCTTTCCTGTAGTCCCAGATTATTTTCTCATATGGCTTCTGATCAGAGGCAAAAGAGGGACGCTTTTTCAGCTTTTCTCTCAGATAAAGATCATAAATCATATACTGTGAAGCCAGACTCTCAGAGAAAGAAGTTTTTTCGCGGATAAACTCCAGAAGGATCTCATAACGACGGATTCTGGAATGCGAAATCTCCCCGTATCCTTTTTCCTCATAAAATTCTCCCAGACTTTCATAAAAATCAAAGGGCGAGGACCAGGCACTGACCAGCCAGTTAAGTGTATTCTGGAACTGACCACTATTATAATACACTTCCACCATACTTTCCACCATTTTCAGCCGCAAAATATCTTTATAAGAAAGCCATCTGGTACAAAGAACCTCATAAGGCTCTCTGTCTTTATAAAGGATCTGATATTTTTCTGCTTCCTGGTACATGGATGACCCTTTCAAAACCTTCAGAAACCCCAGTTGAAGTTGATCTGGTTCCATACCATAAACATCGTTAAAAGAATTTCGAAAACTTTCGTAATCCTCATAAGGAAGTCCGGCGATCAGGTCCAGATGCTGATGAATGTTTCCATAACTTTTTATTCGAGCCACTGATTTTTTCAGTTTTTCCAAATTCATAGTCCGATGGATCGCCTGGATTGTTTCTGAGTTTGTTGACTGCACACCAATCTCCAGCTGGATCAGTCCCGGTCTCATATGACTCATCAGCTCCAGTTCTTCTTCCCTGATAAGATCTGCAGATATCTCAAAGTGAAAATTCGTCACCCCATTGTCATGATCCTGTATGTACTGCCATATTGCCATGGCATGATCATGACGGCAGTTAAAGGTCCTGTCCACGAATTTCACCTGAGGAACCTTCCGGTCCAGGAAAAACTGAAGTTCCTTTCTTACCAGAGAAAGATCTCTGAATCTCAGTTTCTTGTCAATAGATGACAAACAGTAGCTGCATGAAAAAGGGCATCCTCTGCTACTTTCGTAATAAATGATCCGATTAGTAAAATCTTCTGTTTTTTCATAAGCAAACGGAACTTTACTGAGATCCATAATCTCTCTCCATCCATTATGACAGATTTCCTCTCCGTTACGATAAGCAATTCCTCTGATCTGTTCCAACGTACCTTTTCCTTCTATATAATAAACAGCAAGCTCCAGAAAAGTCTCCTCGCCTTCGCCTACCATAACTCCGGTAAGCTGCGGAAGCTCTTTCAGCAGTTTCTCCGCATCAAAAGAAACCTCCGGGCCTCCGACCCAGAAGGCCGTACCCGGAAGTATTTTCTTAAGATCATAAATCAGATCCTTAATATAAGAGATGTTCCAAATATAGCAGGAAAAGCACACTACTTCAGCTCCGCTCCTGTAAATATCCTTCAGAACCTCATCCTTTGTCTGATTGATAGTGTACTCCCCAAGGAGTATAGATTCTTTAAATCGGGATGCATATGCCCTAAGATCATACACTGCCGGATTGGAGTGAATGTATTTGGCATTACATGCCGCCAGTAATATTCTCATTGCCCAGACTCCCTGTACCCGTTATTCGCCAAGAAGACGGATCAGGTCGTTTTTGGCGGTAAGACCTACCACACGACTGTCTTCTTTTCCGTTTTTGAATACGATCAGAGTCGGGATGCTCATAACCCCATACTGCTGAGCCAGAGCCGGCTGCTGATCCACATCAACCTTTCCTACGGAATATCCCTCTGCTGCCAGTTCCTCCACAATCGGCGCTTGACGCATACAGGGACCGCACCATGTTGCCCAGAAATCCACCAGTACCGGTTTCTCAGATTTTAATACCTCATTTTCAAAATTCTGTGTTGTTAAAGTAATCTCCATAGTCATATCCTCCTTTATGATTTACCTGCATTTCTTCTACGAACATATTTTCCTGCATGAATACCAGCCACGCTTCCCTCATAAACTGCCTTGGCAATCTGTAAAAGACCTCCTGTACAGTCTCCTGCCGCAAATAATCCCGGAATGGTTGTTTCCATGTTTTCGTTTACTTTAATATTGCCTTTTTCAGTTAACTCTGCGCCCATCTGACGGGCAATCTCCGTACTGCCTGCTGTGCCAAGAGCAACAAAAATGCCGTCTGCCGGATAAAAAGAAACTTTCTGTTCTCCTTCTTCCTGAACACTCACATCTGTTTCCATCCGAAGCCCGGAAACAGTCTGTTCTCCTTCAATGGACTGGATCCTCATGGTATTAACTGCAATAGAATGCTCCCTGGAAAATTCCGGTTTTTCCCCATTTGTATAGATGGTAACAGAAGGTGTCACATTTTTAAGTTCTTCTGCTTCATGAAGCGCAAAATCACTGTTTCCCAGAACAGCTACTTCTCTGCCTCTGTAAAAAAATGCATCGCAGACAGCACAGTAGCTTACGCCTCTGCCCTCATATTCCCGGATTCCCGGAATCGCCGGCGCCGCCCGCTTCCCTCCGGTGGCAAGAATCACGCTTTCTGTCTCAATATCTCCGGCCGTGGTCTTTACGGTAAACGTATCAAATCCGGAAATTCCCAGCACCTGCGCCTCCAGAATACGGACTCCCAGCGCTTTTGCCTGAGCAATCCCCGTATCAAAAAGCTCCTGTCCGGACAAAGGACGTTCCAGGCCATAATAATTTTCTATCTTTTCTGCTTTTTCCAGTGCACCGATCCCGGTATGGATCACCAGCGGATCCATATTTCCCCTGACCGTATAAAGTGCCGCCGAGATTCCCGCCGGTCCTGCACCGATGATAACAACTTTTTCCATATTTCTTATCACCTGCTTTCTTACTAATTTATAGTATACACCTTATCAAAAAAGATTCCGTGACCTTGTCACATTTTCCTGATTTTTGACATACTGAACAAAGCATACAAAATAAGACAGTTCCTCCGGATCATCTGTGTCCTCACAGCTTACGGTGGTTCTGTCTTATTTTATCTCACATTTACACGATCCTGTCAAGAGCGCAGATCTCCACGCCCTCCTCAGTCAGAACCCTGCGTATTTTTTCCACAAAAGCAAGGGCCTTTGCGCCGTCTCCATGAACACAGACGGAGTCTGCCTGAATTGGAATATCCTTACCTGTAACAGCTGTAACTTTTTTCTCTTTTACCATCCGTACTACACGGGCAACTGCCAGATCTTCGTCTGTGATCATGGCCCCTTCCTTACGGCGGTTTACAAGAGAACCATCTTCCTCATATGCACGGTCTGCAAAAACCTCCAGTGCCGTACGAAGTCCCATGTCTTTTGCCGCACGGGCAAGTTCTCCGCCGGACAGAGCCAGAACGATCAGCTGCGGATCAAATTCCTGTATTCCCTCACAGATAGCTCTGGAAAGCTCATAATCCTTTGCAGCCATATTGTAAAGAGCTCCATGTGGCTTTACATGCTGCATTTTCATTCCATGCACTCTGCAAAAAGCATCCAGCGCTCCCAGCTGATACAGCACATATGCCTTTGCTTCCGCCGGGCTTACACTTAAATTTCTTCTTCCAAATCCCATAAGATCCGGAAATCCCGGATGAGCACCGATACGGATCCCTGCCTCTTTTGCCATAGCAAGGGTCTGATCCATCACAACCGGATCGGAGGCATGATATCCGCAGGCAACATTTGCAGATGTGATCAGAGGAATTACCTTATCATCATTTCCAATTGTATAATTTCCAAAGCTTTCTCCCAGGTCACAGTTCAAATCAACTCTAAACATATAAACATCACTCCTATTTGATATGCATTAAATTTTCAATAAAACCTGTATCTGCTCTTCCTTCACAGAATACCGGATGTTTCATGATCTGATACTGGAAATCCAGATTTGTCTCTACCCCCACAACCAGCATTTCATCCAGAGCAGAGCGCATCTTCTGAAGAGCTGCCTCTCTGTCCGGAGCATGAACGATCACTTTTGCTATCATGGAGTCATATTCTGATGGAATACAATAGCCTGTATAAAGCCCCGTATCCACACGGACGCCATTTCCGGCCGGAAGATGCAGATGCTGCACCACTCCCGGGCTTGGCATAAAGTTTTTCTCCGGAATCTCCGCATTAATCCTGCATTCAATAGCATGGCCCCGAAGTCTGACATCTTCCTGGTTAAAACTTAACGGAAGTCCCATGGCAACACGAATCTGTTCGATGATAAGATCAGTACCGGTAACCATTTCTGTAACTCCATGCTCCACCTGTATCCTGGTATTCATTTCCATGAAGAAAAATTCACCCTTGGGACTTACTATATACTCGATGGTTCCTGCATTGGTATAATTTACTGTTTTTGCCGCAAGAACTGCATACTGATTCATCTTTTCTCTGATTTCTTCCGTAATAGCCGGAGACGGAGATTCCTCAATCAGCTTCTGATGGTTTCTCTGTACTGAACAGTCCCTTTCTCCCAACGCAACTACATTGCCAAAATTATCCGCCATGATCTGAATTTCCACATGACGTGGATTTTCCACAAATCTTTCAATATACATGGTATCATCACCAAAAGCATTGGCAGATTCTCTTTGTGCCACATTAAACTGGAATTCAAATTCATCTTCAGAAGCAGCTACTCTCATTCCCTTTCCGCCGCCTCCGGAGGAAGCTTTGATCATAACCGGGTACCCGATTTCTTTTGCAAGCTTCAGACCTGTCTCAGCATCGTACACCGGCTCCTTTGTTCCAGGCACTACCGGTACCCCCGCCTCCATCATTGTCTTTCTTGCCTGCGATTTATTGCCCATTTTGTCTATGACATCTGCGTCAGGACCAATAAAAGTAATTCCATTTTCCTTACATCTTCGCACAAATTCACTGTTTTCAGATAAAAAACCAAATCCCGGATGAATAGCGTCCGCTCCCATATTTCTGGCAGCCTGAATGATACGGTCCATATTCAGGTAGCTGTTCCTTGCAGGACCTTCTCCGATGCAGATTCTCTGGTCTGCCAGCTGCACATGGAGACTTTTGGCATCTTCCTTTGAATAAACTGCCACACTTCGGATTCCCAGATTCCTGCAGGCACGTATAATACGGACAGCGATCTCACCCCGGTTGGCGATTAAAATTTTGTTAAACAATATTCACGCCTCCCTCCGGCTCTTATAATTTCTTTACACGGAACAGAGGCTGACCATATTCTACCTTCTGCTCATTACTTACCAGAACAGCCTCTATCTCACAGTCAAAATCACTCTGGATCTCATTCATCAGCTTCATTGCTTCAAGAATACATACGGTCTGCCCATTTTTCACCTGATCTCCCACTTTTACAAAGGCAGGTGCATCCGGTGCCGGAGCAGAATAAAACGTTCCAACGATCGGAGAAGTAATAAACAGCTTTTCATCCGCCTCTTCCACTTCTGCTGTTGGTGCTTCTGCAGATACTGCCGGAGCCGGTGCCACAGGCATTCCTGCTGCTACTACCGGTGGATGATCCAGCTTACTCATGGTAATCTTCAAATCGCCTTCTTTTATGGTAAACTCTGTCAGAGAAGAATTTTCAATAATCTTAACCAGTCCTTCAATCTTTTCTAAATCCATTCCTGTATCTCCTTTTCTATGATATTTTTCTAAAATTCCTTTTTATTCAAATAATTTCATCAATCTCTTGGCAACCAGACGGCAGTCCAGAACCTCCTTACATGGCTGATGGATGATGTTTCTCATGGCATCCAGCTCTTTGATTTCCTTCAGATAAAGTTCCTGTGCCTCCTGTACTGTGATTGCCCTGAAATGGATCTTGTGATCTGTCTTTCTCTGGACAACCTTTGGAATATCTACTGAAGCTACCGTTGCAATCTTTGCATATCCTCCTGTAGTCTGCCTGTCTGAAAGAAGAATGATCGGTTTCCCATGTGAAGGAACCTGAACAGATCCAAAGGCAATTCCATCAGAAATAATATCTGAAGTTTCCTTTGGAGCAATAAACGGTCCTTCCAGTCTGCAGCCCATTCTGTCAAAATCACTTGTTACGGTATATTCCTGATTCAAAAATGTTTCGATCCCCTGTCTGCTGAACAGATCATCCTGCGGACCCATGACTACACGTATCTCCGCTGAATCCTGGTCAAAATTCTCTGGCTCCAGTTTTCTGGAAAGAAAGAACGGAAGATAACGTCTCTTGATCCGGAAATTCATATAGTCTCCAGCCTGCAGCTTTCTTCCTTTAAAGCCTCCAATGCTGCTCTTCATATTAGTACAGCGGCTTCCCATAACTACCGGGATCTCAAGATAACTTGAAAATGCAATATACCCTCTGCTTCCGGTTCTGGCACTTCCAAATTGCAGGATATCCCCTTTATTCATGTACAACGCCGTATACATAGGTACCGGTTCTCCATTCACCTGCGGATGAAAATCTCCGCCGGTAATGGCTATGATCGTAGCGGAAGTAAATTCCAGCGTCGGTCCGATAAGTGTGAACTCCAGAACCGCTTCGTTTTCTGGATTATCCAGAAGAAGATTTGCGATCTTAAAGGAGCGCACATCCATAACACCTGCCACAGAAAATCCCTGGCTTTGATATCCGGTACGCCCCAGATCCTGCACAGTGGTCATCATTCCGCCTTTTAAAATACGAATTCCCATTTTACACCTCTTCCTCGTGAACTGTACACTGATATTCTCCACGATCTACTGCTTCTTTTATACGAAAATATTCCGCTTCATCTACCGGAACAAATCGGATATAATCGCCCGCTTCTACAAGGATAGGCATTTCCCTGGAAGGATCGTAGGTTTTTACAGGAGTCATTCCCATAAGCTGCCATCCTCCTGGCGAATCCAAAGGATAAATTCCCGTCTGGGAACCACCTATGCCCACGCTTCCTGCCGGGATACGAATCCTGGGATTTGCCAAACGGGGAGTATGAAGTCTCTCGTCCAGACCGCCCAGATAGGTAAATCCCGGAAGAAATCCCAGCATATAGATCAGATAATCTCTGGAGGAATGGACACGGATCACCTCTTCCTCAGAAAGACCTGCGTGTTCTGCAATATTTGCAATATCCGGTCCGTATTCTCCGCCGTAGCATACCGGTATTTCAAAAATCCTCTTTCTTGTTTCTCCCGCTTTTGCATCTACCCGCACCAGTGCTTTCATTCTTTCTCTGATTTCTTCATATGAGATCACGCGGGGATCGTAATTGATCAAAAGAGAACAGAAAGCCGGAATTATGTCCACCACGCCTTCTATATGCTGTTCCTTCATAAGCTGGATGGTTGCGGCGATTTTACGATTGATTTCCGGACTAATTTCCTTTCCGAACTCAATCAAAAGGGAGGAATCTCCCGCTGTTAAAATTCTGATATTCTGCATATTTTTCTCCTAAAATTTCTGGTTAACAGAAAAAGGTGCAATCCTTCTCTGATCACACCTTTCTCCCTCCTTACGCTTCTTAGAACAGACTTCCCAGATTTGATACAAAGGTTGTGATTCCAAGATAAGCGGAAATGATGACTACAATAATTCCAAGTACCAGAAGCCAGGTCGGATGATGATAATTCTCACCCATAATAGACTTCTTCTTTGATGCGATCAGACAGATTCCCAAAGTAATCGGAAGGATCAGTCCGTTCAGAGCACCTGCCACAACAAGAAGTGTTGCCGGATTTCCAAGAAGCAGCATGACAAGTGTGGATACTGCAATAAACCCAATGATCACCCAGTTTTCATTTTTTTCAATGGCCGGATGAAAGGTCTTTAAAAATGAAACAGAGGTATACGCTGCTCCAATAATAGATGTGATTGCCGCACAAAGAAGCACAAGACCTGCAAAACGATATCCCAGCTGTCCTGCTCCCTGCTTAAACGCATCTGCTGCCGGATTAGCCGGATCAAGCGAAGCGCCTTTTACAACAACACCAAGCACTGCCAGGAACAGGAAAATACGCACGATAGTAGCGATTCCGATACCCATAACAGAACTTTTATTAATTTCCTTCAGATTCTTTTCTCCTGTGATTCCCGCATCGATCAGACGGTGAGCGCCGGCAAAGGTAATATATCCGCCAACAGTTCCGCCCAGCAGCGTAATGATCGCCGGTATCAGAGCCTGTACGCCGGCATCAGGAACAAAGGTATTTTTGATTGCTGAACCTACCGGAGGCTTTACAACAATGATTACAATAAAGATTACTACGATCATAACTGCTCCAAGTATTTTGGTAAGCGTATCCATAGCACCTTTTGCATTTTTTGAAAGAAATACCAGGATAGCTGCCGCACCTGCAAGCACATAACCGACTTTTGTAGGAATGCCAAGGAGAGTATTAAAACCAAGTGCTCCTCCGCCTACATTTCCGATATTAAATACAAGACCGCCCAAAACAACCATAAAAGCAACCAGATATCCCAGACCCGGAAGTACTTTATTCGCAACCTCCTGTCCTCTCAGTCCGGTCACACAGAGCACTCTCCAGATATTCATCTGAGCCACTGCTGCCAGGATAATGGATACCAGAATAACAAATCCAAAACTTGCCTGAAAGTCACTGGTAAATTTGGATGTCTGAGTCAGGAATCCGGGACCGATCGCAGAGGTTGCCATCAGAAAAGCAGCGCCCAGCAGGGCTCCTCCGTTTTTCTTTTTGTCACTCATCTTCTTTCCTCCTCTTTGTTTTAATGTTATAAAGAAAGCACTCTGCCTGCGCAGAGTGCTTTCTTTACCAAACTGCTCTACTATTATAACATAATTTCAACTGACGAACAAGATTTATTTGTTCAACCTGCCAGTGGATATTTATCTGTCAGAGATTTTACAAGTGCTTTTGCCTGTTCTTTATTATCACGGCTTTTCAGCATTAGTGAAATCGCCTCTGCAATCACATCCATATCCTCCGGTTTCATTCCTCTGGAGGTAACAGCAGGGGTACCCAGACGAACGCCGCTTGTTACAAATGGAGACTGCGGATCATTGGGGATTGTATTTTTGTTACAGGTGATGTTTACCTCGTCCAGAAGATTTTCCATCTCTTTGCCGGTAACTCCCAGATTTTTAAGGTCTACCAGCATCAGATGATTATCCGTTCCTCCTGATACAATATCCACGCCTCTCTTCTGAAGGCCATTACACAGTGCCTGTGCATTTTCTACAACAAGACGGGCATATTCTTTAAATTCCGGCTGAAGAGCCTCTTTCAGACATACTGCCTTTGATGCGATCACATGCATCAGAGGGCCGCCCTGTATTCCCGGAAATACTGCTTTATTAAAATTAAATTTCTTTGCATTTTCCGCACTGCTTAAAATCAGACCACCTCTTGGTCCCCGTAAAGTTTTATGTGTTGTGGTTGTCACTACATCTGCATAAGGAATGGGACTTGGATGCTGTCCACCTGCAACAAGACCTGCAATATGTGCCATATCTACCATAAGATAAGCCCCTGCTTCATCGGCGATCTCACGGAATTTTTTAAAATCAATGATTCTTGCATAGGCGCTGGCTCCTGCAACAATCAGTTTCGGCTTACATTCCAGGGCAATACGTCTGATTTCCTCATAATCAAGTACGCCATCGTCATTCACACCATAAGAAACTGCGTTGAAATACATACCGGACATATTCGCCGGGCTTCCATGTGTCAGATGCCCGCCGTGTGCCAGATTCATTCCCAGAACAGTATCTCCCGGTTTCAGCATGGCAAAGAAAACAGCCATATTCGCCTGCGCACCGGAATGCGGCTGCACATTTGCATATTCACAGCCAAAAAGTTCCTTTGCTCTTTCAATAGCAAGCGTTTCCACCTCATCTACACAGCCGCAGCCGCCGTAAAATCTTTTTCCCGGATAACCCTCTGCATATTTATTTGTCAATGGGCTTCCCATCGCAGACATAACCGCCTTACTTACCCAGTTTTCTGATGCGATCAGCTCAATGTGTGAATTCTGACGTTCTACCTCTGCCTCGATCAGCTCTGCAATCTCTTTATCAACTTTTTCAATTTCTCCTAATGAATACATGATCCATCCTCCTTGTATGCATCTTTTGATTTTCCTTTCCCTCAGGAAAATCACTAAATGAAATTATACCTGAATCTCCCTTGTATGTCAACGCACAAAAGACATTTGTCCGCACCAGAAAAATTTTTATGGTGATTTTGCAATTTTGTTAAGTTTTTTTTGACTATTTGTGATATATT
>NZ_CABVDF010000076.1:0-11615 GCF_902497045.1 uncultured Blautia sp.
CTATTCCACAAAAAAATGGAGATATCTTTCTTTATTATCAGATATCTCCACCCGCAGCTCGTTATATTTTCCTTTTTTTATCAGAATATTCCATTTAATTCCACCGGATATGTGGTTTCTCCCTGATGAAATTCCATTGCAATAATCTGCTTTTGTGGAACGCGTTCCTTTCCCTCTATCAAATTAATTACTGTATCTGTACATGTATTTGCCAGAAACTTAACATTCTGATCGATACAGGTAACCTCCGGATAACAAAGTCTGGTAATGTCCATTCCATCATATGTTACAACCTTCAGATCCTCCGGTACTCTTTTTCCGGCTTTCATGGCAAGATGCATATAACACAGAGCCGGCTGATCGGCAGCAAAAACTCCATCAATCCCGTCACATTTCCGAATCGCTTCTTCCGCAGCATCCCAATAGGACTGATGATCAAATTTGTTCCATTCCATCATCAGATCCACCACTTCGATTCCATGTTCCGCAAGAATAGACTCAAAGATCGCATGTCTGTTATTAGCTGCCACATTAGGTGCCACTCCTGTGATATGAAGAATCTTTTTGCATTTGTTCTTGATCATGATCTCTGCCGCCAGTGTCCCTCCATAAATATGGTCGGATCCCACCATCGGAATCTCAGGTCCAAAATCCTGATCCAGGGAAACAATGGTATGCTTTCTCTTCCGATATTCCTCTACATGAAGTGTATGGGATCCTGTTATGATCCCGTCTACCATATTCCTGTCCAGCATGTTCAGATAGTCCAGCTCCCGGTTGCTGTTTCCGATGGTATTGCAGATCATTGCCTTATACCCTTTATTATAGAGTGCTATTTCTGTCTCTCTGGCAAAAGAGGAAAAAAATGGATGATCCAGATCCGGCACCAGCACTCCTATGATTCCGGTCCGGTTTTTAAACAGATTACGTGCCAGTTCATTTGGCGTATACTGCAGTTCCTGGATTGCCTGCTCGATTTTCTTTCTTGTGTCTTCCGCAACATACCCGCTGCCGTTTATTACTCTTGATACAGTTCCTACTCCTACACCGGCCTTCTGTGCCACATCTCTGATACTAGCCATACATTCCTTCCTTATAATATATCTCTTAAAACTTTTTCAAATTCCAACTTGCCTACAGCACTGAAATTTGGACATCTTTTTTATAATTAATGATTATAGCATACCAAAAATTTCTTTACAATCTTCCCTTCGGCTGAAAAACAGAGTATTTTTCGTCATTTTGATGGAACGGGTTCCTTTTCAGGTTTTAGATTTTTTTACTGATCCTGAATCCTTTTCTGTTTTATCCGCGTTATAATATATGAACGGGAAACAATACCGGAGATGGTCTTCCATATTCATCCGGCAAAAAATACAGAAGGGGGCTGATCATATTTCACAGGAAGAATATTTGAAATATCTTTTGGAGCAGTATCAGAATCTGATCTACTCCATCTGCCTGAAATCTGTAGGAAACCCTTTCGATGCGGAAGATCTGACTCAGGAGGTATTTTTATCTGCTTATAAAAATCTTTCCCGTTTTGATGGTACTTACGAAAAAGCATGGCTCAGTAAGATTGCAGTACGGAAGTGCCTGGATTTTCTGAAAGCAGCCGGGCGGCGCAGTATCCCTACGGAAGATGTTTATTTTTCTCAGATACCGGATACATCATCGACTCCAGAGAATATGTATCTGAAAACAGATTCTGACCAACAGGTATACGCTCTGTGTCAGCAGCTTAAGAGCCCCTACAAAGAAGTTGCTGTTTCACATTTTTGTATGCAGCTGTCAGTTACTGAGATCGCCCGGCAGACTCAGAAAAATCCCAAAACAATCCAGACACAGCTTTACAGGGCAAAAGCTATGCTGAAAAAACTTCTAGTACCATCAGTAAATATAAAAGAAAGGAGCCGTTGATATGCATATTCCAGATAAAACCCTGGAAAATTTTTCAGATAATGCTAAGATGAATACAGACGAAATGATCGCTTTTCTGGAACATCTGGATCAATGTGATTTCTGTCTGGAGCAGATGATTGCAGAAGAAAGTAAAAGCGCAGAAACTTCCGCTCCTGCCTATCTTTCCGAACAAATCCTGCAGCGTGCGGCTGCTCCGGATATCCAGGCTGTCCAAATGGTGAAAAAAACCTCTCGGCAGATGCAGTTATTTTACTATGGGCTTCGTACTGCTACAGGAGTCATTGCAGCACTTCTCCTCCTGTTTACAGTACAGCGCATGGATTTCAGTGTACTTCGTACTTTTTCCTATTCAAAAGTTCAGGAGTATTCTGAAGACGTAAAACGGGAAAAACCTTCTGCACATATCTCCCGTTTTACAGAACACATAAACTCAGACTTCTCCCGGGGGCTGAATGCAGCTTTTAGCTATATTGAAGACTTTTCAAATAAATTATTTAACGGAGGATTTTCAAAATGACAAAACAAAAAAAGGGATTTTTACTTTTTCTCTGCTCACTGATCCCAGGTGCCGGTGAGCTGTATATGGGTTTCCGTAAACAGGGACTCAGCATCATGCTGCTGTTCTGGGGCTGTATTTTCTTTTCCGGATATTCCGGGATCGGATTTTTTGTTATGTTTCTTCCTATTTTATGGGCTTACAGCTTCTTCAATGTACACAATCTGAAATCATTATCAGAAGAAGATTTTTATTCCGTAGAAGATGCTTACATTCTCCATATGGATCAGTTTATTGACAATACCGATCATTTTGTGCGGAAATACAAAAAAATCATCGCCATACTGCTGATCATCTTCGGTGTTTCTATTCTCTGGGATAATGTAACCGATTTGATCCGCTGGATCCTTCCTGAGTATGTAGTAAGCTTTTTCAGCCATATCTTTTACACCCTTCCGTCTATTATTATTGCAATCGTCATCATTGCCGGAGGAGTCCATCTACTGAAAACGAAAAAACTGGAACTTGAGGATGAAAACGAAAAAGCAGCAGACACAAAACAAGAAGAACATTACTGGGAACCTTACCGCCCATATCAGCAGACCACTGTCTCTGATGCAGAAAAGACAGCATCTGAGACAGAAGGAATTGTGTCTGAACAAAAGGACACTGCTACAGAGCAAAATACTGCTTCTTCCGAAACAGATACCGTTTCACCTGCCGGGAATACAAAAATTGAAGAATAAAATATATTTGTCTGAAAAGGCAGGAGCCATAGCATATACTACGGTTCCTGCCTTTTTCTTTTTATCTGACTATAAACAACAGCCAACAGATATTTACAATTCTTTTGTAACCCGAAGCCTTGTCATAGCTCTTGCCAGAGCCAGCTGACTCATACGGTATTCCTGGATACTCTGCTTCTGCCTGAGCTGTTCCTCCGCACGCTCTTTTGCCTCCTGTGCTCTCCGCACATCGATCTCTTCCGGACGTTCCACTGTCAGACAAAAGATTTTTCCACGATTATTGATCATTTCTACAAACCCTGAGCTTACCGCTACGACAACCTTATTTCCCTCATCATCTTCATAACGCATTTCACCTGGGACAATTGCTGCGATCAGGTTTGCATGATGGGCCAGAAATGCCTTTTCTCCATCTTCAACCGGTACGGTCAGTGATCTGGCTCTTCCGGAAAAAAACAGCTTATTACTGGCATAGATTTCCAAACCAAATGTACTTTCCATAAGCTCCTCTCCTTACTGCTCAATGGTTTTGGCTTTTTCGATCACTTCATCAATGGTACCCACATTAAAGAAAGCATTCTCAGGATACTGATCCATTTCTCCGTCCACGATCATACGGAAGCCTCGGATTGTCTCCTTCAGCGGTACATATTTGCCGGGGATACCGGTAAAATTCTCTGCCACATGGAAAGGCTGGGACAAAAATCTCTGGATTTTTCTTGCACGGTATACGGTATTTTTATCCTCGTCAGACAGTTCCTCCATACCCAGGATTGCAATAATATCCTGCAGCTCTTTATATTTCTGAAGAATCTCCTGTACCCGGCGGGCAACATCATAATGTTCCTGACCAACCACATCTGCCTCCAGAATACGAGAAGTAGATTCCAGCGGATCTACTGCCGGATAAATTCCCTGCTCCACAATTTTTCTGGAAAGAACTGTTGTCGCATCCAGGTGGGCAAAGGTTGTTGCCGGCGCCGGGTCTGTCAGGTCATCAGCCGGCACATAAACTGCCTGTACAGAAGTTACGGAACCAGATCTGGTGGATGCAATACGTTCCTGAAGCTCTCCCATTTCCGTTGCAAGCGTAGGCTGGTATCCTACAGCGGAGGGCATACGTCCCAGAAGAGCTGAAACTTCAGAGCCTGCCTGTACAAAACGAAAAATATTGTCAATAAAAAGAAGAACATCTCTGTGTTCTGTATCACGGAAATATTCCGCCATGGTAAGACCGGTCTCCGCAACACGCATACGGGATCCCGGCGGCTCATTCATCTGTCCGAACACCAGGGCTGTTTTTTCCAGTACGCCTGATTCCTTCATCTCTGACCAGAGATCATTTCCCTCTCTGGAACGCTCTCCTACCCCTGTAAAGATAGAATAGCCGCCATGCTCAGTAGCAATATTCTGGATCAGTTCCTGGATCAGCACAGTTTTACCTACACCGGCGCCGCCAAACAGACCGATCTTACCACCTTTGGCATAAGGAGCCAGAAGGTCGATGACTTTAATTCCCGTCTCCAGAATCTCTACTGCAGGGCTCTGATCCTCAAATCCCGGGGGATCTCTGTGGATTTCCCAGTGTTCCTTACCTTCCAGAGAGTCTCCACCATCTACCGTCTCTCCCAGAACATTAAAAAGCCTGCCCAATGTGCACTCTCCTACAGGAACCTTGATCCCGCTTCCCGTAGCGATTACTTCTCTGTCTCTCTGAAGTCCCTCGCTGGCACTGAGCATAATACACCGCACCTCACGGTTTCCCAGATGCTGAGAAACTTCCATAATACATTTTTTTCCATTATTCTCTACTTCCAGAGCTTCTCTGATATCCGGGAGCTCCCCATTTTCAAAAACAACATCTACAACAGGTCCCATAACCTGTATGATCTTACCTTTATTCATCCTAGTCACTTCCTTTTCTGAGCCTTTGCACCACTGATCACCTCTGTGATCTCCTGTGTGATAGCAGCCTGCCGCGCCCGGTTATACTGTATGGAAAGTTCCTGCAGCATTTTTTTTGCACTGTCAGTAGATGCCTGCATAGCAGTCATTCTGGCATTATTCTCACTGGCATAAGCCTCAACCAGACATCCATAGATCACGCCGGTCAGATAATTGGGGATCATCGTATCAAGTACTACGTCTGCTGAAGGATACATTTCAATCTCTTCCTGAGGAGCTTCCACAGGAATCTGAAAAGGGGAAAAACTTGTTTTTTTAAGAGGAAGAAGCTGCATGTCCACAGCTTCCATTACCGCAGCGTTCTGCATCTGTGTATAAACAATATGTACCTCATCCAGTTCCCGCTCCAGAAATGCTCTTACAATCTCCTCACTGATCAGCCTTGCCCTGTGCATGGTAGGCTTCTGTACTGTATAACGAAAGCTTCCGTCTACGTCTGCATTCTTTTTTTCATAATACTGGCGTCCTGTCATCCCCAGCACATACAGCCGATGATAACCAGGTGTTTTTTCCATAAATTCATCTGTAAGTTTGGTGATATTATGATTGTAGGCTCCTGCCATTCCTTTGTCTCCGGTAACTACAATGATCCCTGTCTTTCTTTCCCCGGCAGGAACCAAATGACGGACACTGAAAAACGGATGCTGGATATCCGGAACGTGCCGCAGGATCCTGGCTATGGCTCCCTGCATGTTATAAAAATAAGGTTCCGTATCTTCCAGTATCTTTTTGGCTTTTTTCATTTTGGAAGAGGAGATCATATACATGGCATTGGTGATCTTCATAGTATCCTGGACACTTTTTATTCTGCTTTGGATTTCTCTTGCATTTGCCATAACTTCCTCCTGCTGCTCCTACTCTGCTGCCTGACGTGCTCTAAACTCTTCCGCCACCTGAAGGATTTTTTCTCCAAGCTGATCAGAAAGAACTTTTGTCTCGTCAATTTCTCTTCCAATTTCAGGATAAGCGTTGTCAAAATACTCCAGAAGTTCCTTCTGATAAGTTTTCAGCTTACGTGTTTCCACATGAACCAGCGCCTTATGTGTGGCTGTCCACAAAGTGATCACCTGCTCATGAAGCTTCATCGGACTGCACAGAGGCTGCTTCAGAAGCTCCATCAGGCAGCTTCCATAACGCAGCTGCGCTTTGGTGGCCTCGTCAAGATCAGAACTGAACTGGGTAAATACTTCCATTTCCCTGTACTGCGCCAGATCAATACGGATACTTCCGGATGCTTTTTTCATGGCCTTTGCCTGGGCAGCACCGCCTACACGGGAAACCGAAAGTCCCACATTGACTGCCGGACGCATGCCGGAAAAGAAAAGATCACTTTCCAGAAAAATCTGTCCGTCGGTAATGGATATCACATTTGTAGGAATATACGCAGACACATCTCCTGCCTGGGTCTCAATAATAGGAAGGGCAGTGATAGAACCTCCGCCTTCTTTGTCGCTTAACCGGCTGGAACGTTCCAGAAGTCTGGAATGAAGATAAAATACATCTCCCGGGTATGCCTCACGTCCCGGAGAGCGTTCCAGCAGCAGAGACAGCGCACGGTACGCCACTGCATGTTTGGAAAGATCATCATAAACAATCAGTACATCTCTGCCCTTGTACATAAAATATTCAGCCAGAGCAGTTCCTGCATAAGGCACAATATACTGAAGCGGAGCACAGTCACTGGCTGTAGAAGTAAATACTGTGGTATATTCCATGGCTCCATGTTTTTCCAGAGTGGAGACTACTTTTGCCACTGTAGAAGCTTTCTGTCCAATGGCCACATAAATGCAGATCACGTCCTTCCCTTTCTGGTTCAGGATCGTATCAATGGCAAGGGAGGTTTTTCCAGTCTGTCTGTCGCCGATGATCAGCTCCCTCTGTCCCCGTCCAATTGGAAACATAGAATCAATGGACAGGATTCCTGTTTCCATAGGCACAGTAACAGATTTACGGTCAATAATACCCGGAGCCGGATATTCTACCGGGCGATATTCCTCCTCCCGGATTTCTCCTTTCCCGTCTACCGGAGCTCCCAGGGCATTTACGATTCTTCCAATAAATCCCTCTCCTACAGGGATACCTGCCTGTCTTCCTGTTCTGGTGACTCTGGTTCCTTCCCGAATACCGGAATCACTGCCAAAAAGGATACATCCCATACTATTGGAACGGATATCCTGTACCATACCTTTCAGACCGTTTTCAAAAACCACGACTTCTCCGTACATGGCATGATCGATTCCGTAGACTACGGCAATTCCGTCTCCCACGGAAATGACAGTGCCTACCTCCTGGTTTTGGCTTATTTCATCATAATTCTCGATTTCTTCTTTTAAAATTGAAATAATCTCATCTGGATTAATCGCACTCAAATGGTTCACCTCCGTGTAAGCTTTTGGCGAAGTCTGAAATAGCGTCCTCTCAGACTCCAGTCAAATTCTTTTCCACCTGCTCTTAAAATAAATCCGCCTATCAGGCTTTTATCTTCTGTTATCCGGATTTCTGCTGTTTTCACATGAAACTCTCTGCAGAGAAAAGTCTGTATTCCTTCCAGCTGCTCCTTCTGCGGCGGTGTGACACAGATAATTTCCGCCTCCAGGATTTTTTTATCTCTCATGCTCATGCTTCTGTAAGCCCGGAAAATTTCTTTCCATACTCCCATCTTTTTATGCCGGCATACTACCTTCAAAAAAGAACGGATCTCCTTGGGAAAGATCCTGTCGATGATATCCTCCATGGCCTCAAAAGCGATCAGAGGATTTTCCAGGCATCGGATCAGTTCCGGATTTTCCTGAAGCAGTCTTTCGGATTCGTTTACTGCTTCTTCCGGAACAGGAAGCTCATACAGAACCTTTGCGTAGTTAACAGCTGCTGTCGTCATGGGGATCACCTGCTTTTTTTATAAATTGATCATACATGGCAAGATCCTGATCAGATCCGGCCTGTCTGTCCAGAATTCTGGACGCCGCCTCCATGGCCAGTCTGCCAACCTCTCCCTGCATCTCTTTCATCGCCATTTCCCTCTCGGCAGAGATATCATCTCTGGCCTTTGCCAGCATCCTGTCAGCTTCAGCCCGTGCCTCCTGTGCAGTCTGCTCTGCCTGAGCCTTTGCCTCCAGCTTTGCTTTCTCCACGATCCGGCAGGAATCCTCCTTGGCGGATTTCAGAGCAGTTTCATACTTTTTCTGAAGCTCATTTGCCCTGTCTTCTGTCTTTTTTGCCTCTTCAAGCTGCTGTTCCAGCATCTGCTGTCTCTGATCCATAACATGGATCACCGGACCAAACAGAAACTTCTTCATCAGAAGATAAAGAACCAGCAGGTTAATGATGGTAAAAACAAGATTCATATTAATCTGAATCATCGTCTGTACCTGCCTTTCTCTTTATGTAGTCGTCGATCAGCCAAGCATTACTACGATCAGAAGACCTACAACAAAACCAAAAATAGCAGTACCCTCTGCCAGCGCACAGCCAAGAAGAAGGTTTTTGCTTATCTTACTTTCTGCCTCAGGCTGTCTTGCAATTGCTTCTACGGCCTTGGATGTTGCAAGGCCAATACCAACACCTGCTCCAATACCGGTTAATGCTGCGATACCTGCTCCAATAGCGATTAAACTTGTCATAATATTTTTCCTCCTGATTCATAATGAATATCGTATTTTTAAGGCTTATCAGCCCAGGTCAGTCCATGGTCTCACTCATGAACATAGCTGTCAAAAAGACAAAAATATACGCCTGTATAAAACCATCAAAAAAATCAAAATACAGGCTGAATGGAATCGGCAATATTGCCGGACACACAAATTCTACAAGCGCCATAACCACAAATCCTCCAAGAATGTTCCCGAAAAGCCGGAAACAAAGCGCTGTAGGACGGATAAAAACCTCCATGATGTTCATAGGAAGCATCACCGGAATCGGATCCAGAAAGCTCTTAAAAAAGCCTTTCAGTCCTTTCTTATGGATACCGCAGTATTCAATGAGAAACATGCTCATAAGAGCCAGGGCAAGGGTAACATTCAAATCCTTGGTAGGTGGCTTCACACCAAAAATACCCGATACATTGGAAACTCCCAGGAAAATAATGACGGTCATCATATAGGGGATATAACGGTCGCCTTCTTCTCCCAGTATTCCCCGAAAGAATTTCCGCAGAGAATCAATCCCTGCTTCCAGAAGAAGCTGTTTCTTTCCCGGATTCATGACCTTCAGATTCCTGGTAAGGATCAGAGACAGGACTACCAGGACTGCCATGATCACCCAGGTGACAACTACAGATTCAAATACCGGAATGCCCTTTCCTATCGGAATGGTAAACACTGTCCGACAGTTCAGTTCTTCTTTTAATACTTCTGTTAAACTGTTCGTTTCACTCCCTCCTTCTTGTTTGTCTGACCGGTAAGATCAATTTTCGATTTCTTTATTTTACTCTTTTGTTTTCTAAAGTCAATATTTTTCTTCACTATTTTGCACAAAAAAAGGACGATATTTTTATGCAAATCGTCCAATTCTGTTTCGTGACCGTCTATAAATCAACATATAGGTCAGTATCTGTATTTTATATTTTCAGAGATACTTCTCCATAACACAGCAATGTCTCTGTTCCGTCTTCCTCCCGTATTTTTAAACGTCCATCCGGACAGATTTCCAGAGCATCGGCAAAGCGTGTCCGCTGACCGTCCAGAATCTGTATCCTGTGTCCGGGCACTAAATTATTCATAAAATATTCCGGCGGGATTCTGATCTCCCGGGTTTCTTCTAAAAGACAATTGATAAGAGCTGCTGCAAGTTTGTTTCTGTTTATTCCCTCTGCATCCTCACGTTTTTCATATAAGGCTCCTGCTACACCCTCAAGCTCTGCCGGAAATCCTTTCTCCGGCTTATAAAGGTTCAATCCGATTCCAACAACTGCAAACTGGATTTCCCCGCTCTCAAAATCTGTCACCGCCTCCGTCAGGATACCGCCGACTTTCTTTCCATGACAGTAAAGATCGTTGACCCATTTAATATCAAGAGAGATGCCGGTGATCTCCTTCACTGCTTTATGAACAGCAGCTGCTGCCTGTGCCGTCAGAATCAGATTTTCTCTGAGACTGCCCTTTGGCTCCAGAATTACGCTCAGATAGAGTCCACTGTCCTTTGGAGAAAAAAACTGTCTCCCCTTCCTTCCTCTTCCAGAATTCTGTTGATCAGCCAGAACTGCGCTTCCATGATGTGCTTTTCCTGAAACAGCCGCTTCCTTAGCTGCACGATTAGTAGAACCAACCTCCGGATATACCTGCAGATAAACCTCCTGTTTATCTAAAAAAGGGCGTATTCCCTCTTCTGCAAGCAGGTTGCTGTCTTCAGAAAGCATATATCCTCTGTTAGGTCCGGCTTCAATTTCATACCCTTCTTCACGAAGTACTTTCACTGCCTTCCATACTGCTGCCCGGGTACAGGAAAGTTCCTCCGCGATTCGTTCTCCCGACAGAACCTTTCCTTTATTTTGTTCCAGAAGTTCTAAGAGTCTGGATCTTACTGTCTTTTTTGCTGCCATCTTTGTCCTCATATCCTTCCAGTGCCTGTTTTAAAAATACTCCATATTCTCTGCGTATCTTTTCCGGTGAAAGAATCTTTACACTTTTTCCAAAACCTGCAAGCCATCCAAAAAACTCACGTCCCACACAGACATGCCCCTGAAATGTAAAGTGCTCCTCATCAGAAGGTAAAATTACCGCCTCCTGTCCGAAATATTCCATTACTTCGCTGATCATGGAATTCTCAAATTCCAGTTTCACCAAAGCATCTTTTCTCCTGGACATTCCAAATGTTCCTACAGAAAATTTTCCCAGATCAAAATCCCGGAAAATCGCCGCACCGTTACGGCTTTCTTTTTCCAGCTTTACCTCCTTTATCCTGTCCACGCGATAGTGTCTGGCAATGCCGCTGTTCTCATCTATTCCCAGAAGATAATATCTGTCATGATCCCACATCATTTTCCAGGGACTTACCCGATATCTCTGACCATTATTTTTTGCGTGCATTTTTTTTGCAAGTGTCCATTCATAATATCGAAAGCTGATCTGGCAGTTCTCTGTGAATGCGTCATAAATCTTTTCTACATTCACGTAGATCTCCTCATTGGGTGTCTTGACACCAATTCCTTTCAACATCTGGTTCTGAAGCTTTCGGTTTTCCGGATCACTTGCAAGATTTTCCAGCTTTTTCACAAGTTCCTGCGTCTGTCTCTCCGTAATAAAACGGGAAGACTGCACTGCATCCATCAAAAATTTCAATTCCGGTAATTCAAAAGCACGGTCTTCCAGATAATAGCCTGCTCTGTTGACCCTTCTGTTCCCTATTTTTAATCCAAAATACCGAAGTGCTTCTATATCATCATAAACAGTCTTCCGTTCTGCCTTGATTCCCCAGGAACGCAAAATTGACACAATTTCTCTTACAGATATTCCATGGTCTCTGTCGGTTCTTTCCCAAAATATTTTCAT
>NZ_CABVDF010000077.1:0-11237 GCF_902497045.1 uncultured Blautia sp.
AAGTGGAAACCGGAAGCTTCCGGTTTCCACTTTCATTGCTTTTCTCAGTAACCCTGTATAAACAATTATCGGTTTTCTTTTATCTCTTTAAAAAATTTCTTTGTTTCATATATCACCACCGGACTTAATCCCAGGATGCCGATCAGATTTGGAAATGCCATCAGCGCGTTTGTGATATCTGCCAGGATCCAGATAGGCTCCAGAGAAAGAAACGGGGCCGCTGCAATACATCCGATATACAGCAGCTTGTACTGCCGGTTCCACTGCACTCCTCCGGTAAGATATACCAGGCATCGTTCTCCATAATAATTCCATCCGATGATAGTCGTGAAAGAGAAAAAAATCAGTCCAATGGTCACCATATACATTCCGATATTTCCCGGAAGTCCCTGATTAAATGCCGCATTGGAAAGCTTGCCTCCATCCAGCAGAACGCCGCCCACAGGTGTTTCCAGCAGTCCGGAGGAAATCACCACGATTCCTGTCATAGTACAGATAATGATAGTAGTAAAAAATACACTGGTCATAGAAATCAGTCCCTGGCGCACACAGGATTTTGTCTTTGCTGCCGCTACAACGATAGGAGAACTTCCAAGACCTGCCTCATTTGTATATACACCTCTGGCAATACCGGTCCGCATAGCAGTGATCACTGCTGCCGCCGAAGCAGTTCCTACTGCCCCTCCAAAAGCGGCATCAGGTGTAAACGCGCTGACAAAAATAGCCCGAAAGGCTCCTGGTATTGCTTCATGATTAAAAGCCAGCACTGCCAGAGAGCCGATCACATAAGCAATAGCCATAAACGGAACCACAGCTTCCGCCACCTTGGAAATCGACTGGATTCCCCCCAGGATCACCGCAGTTACTGCCACCGTAACAATTACTCCAACCAGCCATGCCGGAACACCAAAAGCAGATTCCACAGATTCTGTGATAGCGTTTACCTGCGGAAAGGTTCCACACCCCAGCAGAGCTGTCACTACTCCGAAAAATGCAAACATTTTCGCAAGCCAGACCCAGTTTCGTCCCATTCCTCTTTCAATATAATACATCGGTCCCCCGGCAATCTGTCCATTTTCATCTGTGGTACGGAACCGGACTGCAAGAAGTCCCTCTGCATATTTCGTTGCCATGCCCAAAAGAGCTGAGATCCACATCCAGAAAAGGGCTCCGGGACCGCCTGCACGAAGAGCTGTTGCCACACCTACAATGCTTCCTGTGCCAATGGTAGCAGCAAGCGCTGTACAAAGAGATCCAAAAGCAGAAACATCTCCTTTTCCCTCTTCTTTTTCAAAAATATATCGAATTGCCCGCGGAAGCTGAGTAAACTGCAGCCCCTTCAGACGGACAGTCAGATAAAGTCCTGTAAAAAGCAGCAGTGCCATGGTTGGTATTCCCCAGACTGCTGCCTGTATTTCTTTTAATACTGATAAAATTATAATCCTCACACCTTTCCTCCAGACAACCCGGATATGGTGTTCAGTATATCATATTTTTCGCCAAAAAGAAACTCAGAACTCCTTTTTTTCCAGGATTCTTACACTGCAAAAGTAAGAAGCAGACATGCAGATCCCATAAAAAATAAACAATGTCAGAACTACTGCTCCATTTGGAACTTTTTCCAGACTTTCCATTGCTCCGCTGAAACTTACGCCAAAACTTTCCAGCATATGTTTCCCGGCAAAAAAAACTATCCACACTACGATCACCATACCCATGGCAATGATCCGTGATTTTTCCGATCCGAATTTCAGTTTGGCCGGGATCATAACTGCCAGCATCAGTCCTGACGTAAAGAAAAATGCTACCAGTATTGCTATCTGAGAATCAGATCCTCCCTGAAACGGATTGATCCGAAATACCAGGGCTCCCAGAATCACAGCCACAACAGCACCTGCCAGTCCCAGCAGGATACTCAGAAGATATTTTTCTTTTGCATAAACGCTTCTGTCAGCAGAAAGTGTCATCAGCCAAGGCATTCCATTATCAAACTCATCATAAGAAAGTGTGGAAGGCGCCGCAAGAGAAAACATGATCACCAGAAAACTCAGAGAAAAATCCCTCATATCTTCATTGACCAGTCCCAGCACCATGCAGAACAAGCTCACTCCTACATAGATCTTTCCTATATTTGCAAGAAGCGCCAGATCTTTTTTTAACAGTCCCTTCATAATGTCTCTCCTTTCGCCATCATGGTCAGCACCTCATCCACCGAGCCTTTTTCTACAGCCAGAGAAGGATAATTCTCCTGATAAAACTGCCTCCGGTCTGTCAGACAGCTGAATCCAAAAGCTTCTTTTTTTACTTTCAGGATATACGTTTTATCAAGCTTCTGAAAATCATGGGAATCCATCTTCAGCACTCCGTAATTTTCCAGGATCACATCGGTTTCTTCTCTGAGAATGATCTTTCCCTGATGGATCATATAGATCTCATCGCAAAACTGTTCCAGATCTGAGGAAATATGAGAGCTGATCAGGATTCCCCGTCCGGGAATTTCCATATATTCTCTCAGAAGATCCAGAACAGACTCTCTTGCCATTACATCCAGACCGGCTGTAGGCTCATCAAGAATCAGAAATCTGGCACCATAGCTCATGGCAGTCAATACCTTCAGCTTTGCCTTCATACCAGTAGAAAAATCCTTTATCTTTTTGTCCATAGGGATCTGAAACCTGCCGCATCTGTCCTGAAACTCCTTTTTCCGAAAATCCGGATAAAAATCTCCCATAAATCCTGCAATCTGCTTCACTGTCAGATAACCGGAAAAAAAGCTGTCTGAAAGAACTGTTCCAATCTGTCTTTTTTCCTTTTCTCCCAGTTCATCACTGTTTTTTCCAAATATCTTTATCTTTCCGGAATCCGGCTTCAAAAGTCCGAGAATTGTTTTAAAAGTAGTGCTCTTTCCTGCCCCGTTGGCTCCGATCAGCCCTGTAACACAATCTTCCGGAATTTCTATCGTGCAATCCAGTTTGAAGTCCCCATATTGTTTTTTTACATGATCCAGTTCTGCAAGCATAATTTATTCCTCCATTATCAACTGAAACAATTCACAGATTTCTTCGTCTGTCACTCCCCCTGCACGGGCTTTGCGGACAGCCTGATCCAGATCGTTTTCCAGTTCTTTTCTTCGTTCTTCCATGAGCAGCCCCTGATTTGCCTGCGCGATAAAACTTCCTTTTCCATGGACTGTATTGACCAGGCCTTCCTCTTCCAGATAGTCATAGGCCTTTTTTACCGTAAGAGCGCTGATCTTCAATTCTCTGGAAAAAGCCCTTACAGAAGGCAGTGCCGTTCCGGGAGTCAGTTTCCCGCTTATAATGTCCTCTTTGATCTGTGATACAATCTGTTCATAAATCGGGGTCATGGAAGTATGGTTGATGATGATATGCATATCTCTTCCTCCTCTTCACAAACAGTATATAACAGTATATTACTGTTGTCAAGTGTTATATACTGTTTATCAAAAAAAGCCAGAAAGAGGATACTCTTTCCGGCTTTTCCGTTTTTTATTTATTTTCCGTGATCAGCTGAGGCTCTATGGTTAAATTATGAGCGGTCTCTTCTCCATAAAGAAGTGCAAGAGCAGCATCATATGCCATAGAACCAAAGTCCGGACTCTGGATCGTGGCATCCAGAATCCCTCTGTCCACAAGATTCAGTCCCGCGCTTTCTCCTTCAAAACCGTCCACTCCAATAAGAGGGACACCTTCCGCCGCTCTGTACTGCTGACATGCCAGAAACGCACCGTAAGCCATTTCATCATTAAAAGCAAACACTATGTCTGCCGGCTCATGAGATACCAGGTAGTCCTTCATGCGCAGCTCTGCCTGATCCCGCAGCCAGTCTCCGTAATCATAGACAATCTGCTCCTGAGGAATCCTGTCCTTAACAGCATCCAGAAATCCTCTGTGTCTTTTTTCAGAAATAGGAGAACCTTTTACCCCTTCTATTACCACGATCCTGTCGCCCTCCTCATACAGATGTTCAAGAATATACTCTCCTGCCAGTCTTCCGATCTTCTCATCATCTGCCTGGATCAAGCTTGTACAGCAGTCTTTCTCTGAACCTACTCCCGCCATTACAACAGGTATCTTCTCTCTGACCTGTTCCAGGGTTTTATCTAACGATCCGCTTCCATCCGGGGATACAATAAGAAGATCAATTCCATTATCCAGCAAAGACTGAATATCCTGAATCTGCTTTTCCGGACTGCCTGCCGCATCACGGAAAATCATATTAACTGCCGTGTCCTCTTTTTGTCTTTCCGACAACACCTGTACCAGATTGTTCAGCCAGGGTTCCATAACATTTGTAAGACTTACTCCGATCAAATATTGATAGCTGTCTGTATGGATATCACTTTTTCTTCCACAGCCCGATATGCCCAGGAGACAGATCAGGACAACTGTCACCGCGCTTCTGTATGCTTTTTTCATTCTTTTTCTCCTTTGCATACCAGATTTTTACGAAATTCTGAAGGCGATACCCCCTGACAGTTTTTAAAAGCAGCAGAAAAATAATGCTGATTGCTGTACCCAACCTGACCTGCGATCTCATTAATGGACAATTCCCGATTCTCCATAAGGGCAATTGCCTGGCTGATACGCAGCCTTGTAAGAAATTCTTTAAAAGAAATCCCTATTTCCTGTTTCATCATCCTGCTGAGATAAGAAGCGCTGCATCCTATCGCATGGGCTACCTGCCCCAGATCCAGTTCCCGTTCTCCATAATGGTCGTAAATATATTTTCTTGCCTCCAGTACGATCGGCTTACACTCCATAAATTTTCTTGCCTGACTCCTCATTCTTACACAGGCATCCGGAAGTTCTGAACCACTGCAGCTTTCAGTAAAAACACAACATTTCCCTCCTGTCTGCATTTCTATCTGCACCTGCATCTGTTCCAGAAATTCCTCTATTCCGGATGGAATATCCTGAAATATACCGATCACATCCTGGTATCGGCTCATAAATACAGCAACAGGATGAAATTCTCTTAAATGCTCGCTCATGATCTTTTCTAAAGTCATTTTATATAACTCGTCTGATACCGTACCTCCTGCAAGCTTACGTTCATATCCCGGCTGAACCACAGTCATCACAAGAGTGATCCTATCCGGCATGCCTAAATGAAGGAGCTCTGCCTGTTCTTTCCATTCATTCGGAGAAAGCTTCCCCTCAATCCAGTCATTCAAAAAAACATCCTGCAAATATGTCTGATTTTGTGCCAGCTGTTGTTTCACAAGATCCATGAATTTCTTTGATTTTCTGGTTTTTTCCAATTCTTTTATCACAGCCAGAACAGCATTTTTCAATTCTTCCTCTACAATGGGCTTCAAAAGATATTCCGAAACACCAAGCCGGATTGCCTGCTTTGCATAGCCAAACTCATTAAATCCAGATATAATGATCACCTGGCATTCCTGCTCTGTTTTTCGGATTTCTTCCAAAAGCTGGATTCCGCTTAATTTGGGCATACAGATATCAAGCAGTATAATATCCGGATGAAACTCTTTTATTTTTTTCAGAGCATCTGCACCATTTCTTGCCTCTGCACAGACAGACACAGGCAGTCCAAACCCTTCCATGGTTTCTCTCAGACCCTGACGGATCTTCGGCTCATCATCTGCGATCAAAACATTCCACATAATCTTCCCCCACTATATCTGTTTCATACGAAGAACTGCTATGGTTCCTCCTCCCGGTCTCTGTTCATAATGAAGTCCGCAGGTATCTCCAAATGCAATCCTCACCCGGTCATTTACATTCAAAGTCCCATATGCCGTCACCTCACTTGTACGTTCTTTCTGCCTCAGCCAGAAATTCAGTTTTTCACATTCTTCCTGACTCATGCCGGCTCCATCATCTTCCACCTGAAGGATCAGATATTCTTCCCCCTCAGAATAAGCCCGGATCCATATCTTTCCTTTTTCTCTGTCAGATTCTTTGATTCCATGATAAAGTGCGTTTTCTACCAACGGCTGCAGACACAGTTTCATTACACTGCACTTAAGAAGGCTCTCATCTACCTGAGTTTCATATTCAAATAATTCCTCGTACCGAAACTTCTGAATATCCAGATAGCTTTTTACCATGGCTATCTCCTGCGACAGAAAAATATACTCTTTTCCCTGGCTCAGGCTGATCCGGAAAAAATTAGACAAAGCCAGAACCATATCCACGATATCCTGAGCATGATATTTTTTCGCCATCCACTGGATCGTGTCCAGTGTATTATAAAGAAAATGAGGCTTGATCTGTTCATGAAGTATTTTAAGCTCTGCCTCCCTTTTCTTTTTCTGTTCCTTATATACCAGTTCCAGAAGTTCACTGATCTTATCCACCATAGAGTTAAATGCATCTCCCAGCTGGCGGATCTCACCCTTATAATGGTTGTCAAAATGGACATCCAGATCTCCTGTCTGAGCCCGTTTCATCAGCCTGGACAGATTTGATATGGGCCGTGTAAAAGATGCCGAAAACAGTACGGAAGCCACTACAGCCAGCACTGCAACAAGAACAGCGCTCCATATGGAAACATGTTTTACATATGCCACTCCCTCTATGGTCTTGCCCCAGTCAAACACACCTACTGCCGTCAGATCTGTAAGACGGGAACGGCTGTATATCACATTATAATCTTCACCCTCGATCCGACAGCGTACCTGTCCGCTGTCCTTTTCCGAAAACCATGAAGGATTCATTCGGTATACAATCTTGTTCTGAGGCGCATATACAACCTTTCCGTGACTGTCCTGGATATATCCAAACCCTGTCTGACCCATGGTAATGTCTTCCACCAGATTCTGGATGCTTTTCAGATCCATATCCACCAGGATCACTCCCACCGCCTGTCCGGTGTCCTTATCTGAAATCATTTTTGCTGTACTTACATACTGATCTGTACTATGATTTTTCCAGCTTTTCAGATTCCGTCCAAAACTGTCCGTATTTAAAACAAGATTTCCATGTGCAGCCAGCGCTTCCTGATACCAGTCTTCTCTTGTAAGAGAGTTTTTCTGAAGACGATAGGAATCATTTGACAAATACTGCCCTTTCTCACTGACAAGTACCATATTAAGGTAATCCTCATATGTGTCGCTGTACTGAAGAAGCAGTTCTCTGACCTGTCCCTCTAAAATTACTCTTCTTGCCTGCTGCTTCTCAACATCCAGCTTCAGATATTCCTGAACACAAGGGGTATTTCCCAGTACTTCTGCATTATCCGAAACAGACTGAAAAATAAGATCAAGCGAGCGCAGTACCTGATTCTGTATCTCCATGGTATTCGCATAGGAATGTTCCTCCATTGAACCCTGATAAATGATATTTCCAGCCGTAGTGATCACAATGGTAACAAGCAAAAGAAGTCCACAGTTAAGCACGACCATTTTAAACAGCATATTATCCGGATGTAATATTTTTTTGATCATCTGCAGCATACCGTACCTCCAATGCTACCTATCATAATGTATCTGCCACTTTCTGTCAACCGCTCTGTTTTTCAGATATTCGTTTCTCTTTTCTGACAAAAAGGGAGGCTGAAAACCATCCCTGATTTTACAGCCCCCTTTGTTATTTTTTACATAATTTCCTGGATCCTGACTGAAAAATATTATTCTGCTGCTCCGCCATATTTCTCAAGAAGCTCTTCTGCATTTTCCGGAGTAACGATCTCAGAAGTAAGAGTCAGAGTTTTTTCAAGCTCTTTTCCCTCTACAAGAAGCTGGTATGCACTTTCAATCGCCTCTGCACCTCCGGTAGGATAAACCTGGGTCATGCTCAGTCTTCCGTCCATTACGCTACGGATACCGCCGTCCGGTGTAGGAAGTCCATCAAATCCAACAAAGAGAATGTCTCCTTCTCTGCCTGCATTCTTCGCTGCAATATAAGCGCCCTCTGCCATTGGGTCGTTCAGTGCCAGGAACAGATCGATCTCGTCATTTGTCTGAAGCATTTCCTCTGCTACAGTGATTGCTTTTTCACGAAGCCAGTCAGCATTATTTTCTGCAACGATCTCAACTTTATCATTTTTCTTGATACCCTCACGGAAACCATTGTCTCTGTCGATTCCGCCGGAAGTTCCCTCAAGACCTTTGATCTCGCAAACCTTTCCTCCGTCCGGAAGAAGAGTATCTGCTACATACTCGCCTGCAATACGTCCCATATCTACGTTGTCTGCACCAATAAACTGTGTGTATTTATCTCCATCGATCTTTCTGTCCAGAAGGATTACCGGAATTCCTGCATCATAAGCTGCACTTACTGCATTCGTCAGAGGAGTTGCCTCATTAGGTGAGGTAATGATCAGATCTACTCCCATCTGTACGAAGTTCTCAATATCAGCGATCTGCTTGGAGTTATCCTGTGCTGCATCTGCAAAGATCACTTCAAACTCCGGATGCTTTTCTGCTGCCATTTTAATCTGATCATTCATGGCAACACGCCATGGCTCGCCAAGATTACACTGTGACATACCAATGACATATTTGTCTTTTTTCTCTGCTGCAAATGCAGGAACTGCGCTCACTGCAAGTGTGGATGCTCCGATTGCTGCTGTCAGCAGGATACTAATGGCTTTCTTATTCATATTGTACCTTCTTTCTCCGGCAGTTTTCACTTCTTTTTTATTTTTAATCTTCCTTTCTGCTGCCGGACAGTGGAAGAATTTATTTACATTGTTATATATCAGTCTTTTACTTTATCTGCCTGCATAAATACAGCGATGATGATCAGAAAACCTTTTACCATAAGCTGAAGATTTGAGTTCACACCTTTCAGACCCAGAACATTATCCAGCATGCCAAGGATCAGCGCACCGATCAGGGTACCGATCATCGTTCCCTTGCCACCTGCCAGACTGGTTCCGCCAATAGCGCAGGCTGCAACAGCATTCAGCTCATATCCCTGACCTTCATTAGGACCGCCCTGACTGATCTGGGCTGCATGGATCATGGCTGCAACAGATGCCAGCATAGAACAGATCACAAATGCATAAATTTTGATCCGGTCAACCTTAATACCGGAAAGGTACGCTGCCTGGCGGTTTCCGCCAATAGCATATACCTGACGTCCAAATCTGGTTTTGCTCAGGATAATCTGAAAAATAATAAGCAGAACAATAAAAATAATAGCCGGTACCGGAACCACACCGCCAATACGCATCTGAAGAACCTCAAATGCAGGAGGAGCCATTCCTTCTCCTTCTCCATATGCCAGAGGAATACCAATACCATTTGCCCAGAATCTGGCAAGACCACGGGCAATATTCATAGATGCCAGCGTTACAATAAATGCCTGAAGATGAAGCTTGGTAATACACAGACCATTGAAAAGTCCAAAAAGTCCGCCGATCACAAGGCTTGTCAGCACAGCCGGAATAAAACCAAATCCACTCATAACCATCAGATAGGCACATCCGGTAGAAATAAGCCCTACAACAGAGCCTACAGAAAGGTCAATATCACCAAGAATCAGAATCAGTGTCATACCAATGGCGATAATACCGTTTTCCGATACGGCACGGAGCACATTCATCAGATTTCGGATATCAAGGAAGTTATTTCTTCCGTCTTTTACACAGATGGTAGAAGCTACCACAAAGATGATTACCAATGCGATCACACTCTGCATCTGTTTCAGCACAGCTTTTACTTTTGCTTTGTTTTCCATTACATTTCCTCCCTCTATTTTGTTGCACTTTCAAGCAGTTTTTCCTGCGTTGCATCCTTCTGCAGGAATTCTCCCGTCAGTTCTCCTTCACAGAAGGTAACGATCCTGTCAGAAATTCCGATGACCTCAGGAAGCTCTGAAGATACCACAATAATAGCCATTCCCTGTTTTGCCAGATTATTGATCAGCTGATATATTTCCGCTTTTGCGCCTACATCAATACCTCTGGTAGGCTCATCAAGCAGAAGAATCTTTGGCTCAGTCATCAGCCATTTTGCAAGAACAACTTTCTGCTGATTTCCACCGGACAGAGAGCTGGCCAGGGTTTTTGCTCCGGGTGCTTTGATCCTTAATGTTTCCATCTGTTTCTGCCAGATATTTTTTTCTTCCGATGTTTTCATAAAAAACATTGGACTGAACTTTTTCAAAAGAGGAAGGGACATATTTTCTCCTATAGATCTGGAGAGCACCAGACCAGTACCCTTTCTGTCCTCTGTTGCAAAGGAAATACCTGCTTTAATGGCATCAGAAGGAGTCTTTATGGAAACCTCTTTTCCTTCTATATAAATATGTCCTTCTGTTTCTCCATGATGTACTCCTGCGAGACATTCAAAAAACTCTGATCTTCCTGCACCGGCAAGTCCCGCAATTCCAAGAACCTCTCCATGACGTACATAAAGTGAGATGTTTTTTAAAGATCTGCGGAAGCTTCCTTCCGGAGGTGTATAGCTGAGTTCCTTTACCTCCAGTGCAACTTCACCTTTTTCAGTAGGATCTTTCGGATACTGTTCACTCATATCACGTCCTACCATCATCTTGATGATCTCATCTTTCGTCGTTTCAGCTGCTCTGACTGTTCCGATATACTGGCCGTCACGCATAACGGTCAGTCTGTCTGCAATCTTAAAGATTTCTTCCATTCGATGGGTGATATAAATGATACCTTTTCCCTCGCTTCTTAATCTTCTGATAATGTTAAATAATTTTTCCGCCTCTTTTTCACTGATAGCAGAAGTAGGCTCATCCATAACAATGATCTCCGAGTTCAGAGAAATGGCTTTTGCAATTTCTACCAGCTGCTGTTCACCAATACGAAGATCCTTCAGTTTTTTTGCCGGATCTACCTTTACGTCCAGCATTTCAAGATACTTCCTTGATTCTTCGATCATACCCTTAAAATCCACCGCCGGTCCAGCCTTGGATTTCCACCTGCCAAGAAAAATATTCTCTGCCACACTAAGCTCCGGTACAATCTGCAGTTCTTGATGGATCTTTGCAATTCCAAGCTTCTTAGCGGTAATAGGATCTGAGACATGGACCTTTTCGCCTTTCAGATAAATCTCTCCTTCTGTAGGCTGAAGGGATCCGCTCAAAATATTCATGAGGGTTGATTTACCTGCTCCATTTTCGCCCATCAGAGCCAGGACTTCACCAGCATAGAGGTCCAGGGAAACGCCTTTCAGCGCCTGCACGCTTCCAAAGGTTTTACTAATATCTTTCATATCAAGTAATTTCTTTTCCATAGTTCCTCCTTTTCGTTCTCTTTATTTTCAATACATACAT
>NZ_CABVDF010000078.1:0-11236 GCF_902497045.1 uncultured Blautia sp.
ATTCCATCTTAGCAATATCTGATGTAATATCTACTTCATATCCATAAAACTCTAATCCATATGGTCGATAATAAAACTCTGGCATATCAATATCTAGTTTCTCTTCTATTTCTTCAATTGCCTCATATTCTTTCATATTAACAGTTTCATTTTTTTCATTATTGTCGATCACTGTTCTTGTATCGTTTCCACTCCATACACGTATATTATTTATCAGGTACGTTCTATTCGCCTCACTTGTCATACTGGCAGCAAATATACACGCACAGCAAAGGATTGCCACACCGGCAACTTTTCCAAAACGGATTTTTCTATGCATGGGGACGACTTTTTTCCCTATATCGGGTTCTGCATCATCTTCCTGATATATACCATCTGCTTTCAAGCTATTTATCAGTCTCTGATAGGAACGGGCTTCTTCTTCATCTGTAGATTCATATGCATCTGAATCTACATCTACAAAAAGCTCCCGTTCCATCTCTTCAGCCATTTTAATATATTGTTCATCCAAAAATAACCTGTGTCGGTCTTTTTTGTCAGATGACTGATTATTTTTCTGTTTTTTATTTCTTTTGAATTCTTTTCTCATTGTTTTCTCCCAATGATCAATTCTCTGACATTTGTGTTTTCTTTTTCGATTTTCATATTTCTTCAACCATTATCTTTTCTTGACAATTCTGCCTTGTTGGTTCATATTTATTGGTAACAAAAAGATTTTTCAGGAGGAATTCCCTATGAAACATATTGTGCTTACCGGCGGCGGTACTGCCGGACATGTCACTCCAAACATTGCAATGATTCCTGTTCTCCGGGAAGCCGGATACAAAATTTCCTATATCGGCTCTTATGACGGAATTGAAAAAAAACTCATCGAAGAACTGGATATCCCTTATTATGGAATCTCATCCGGCAAATTAAGACGGTATTTTGATGTAAAAAACTTCACAGATCCATTCCGTGTATTAAAAGGCTTTCATGAAGCAAAAAAACTGATGAAACAGTTAAAACCTGACATTGTCTTTTCCAAAGGCGGATTTGTTACTGTTCCCGTAGTGATTGCAGCCAAAAAATGCAAAGTTCCTGCAATTATCCATGAGTCTGATATGACTCCCGGACTGGCCAATAAATTATGTATTCCCTCTGCAGTAAAAGTATGCTGTAATTTTCCTGAGACAGTCAAAAATCTTCCCCAGGAAAAGGCCGTTCTTACTGGTACTCCTATTCGAAAAGAACTTCTCAGCGGAGATAAAGAAGCCGGACGCCGTTTCTGCGGTTTTACCTCTGATAAACCGGTTCTTATGGTGATTGGAGGAAGCCTTGGAGCCGCTTCTGTCAATAACCATATCCGCAGTATCCTTCCGGAGCTTCTTAAAGAATTCCAGGTAGTACATCTTTGCGGAAAAGACAAAACCGATGAGTCTCTCACCGGCACAGAAGGCTATGTTCAGTATGAATATATAAAAAATGAACTGGCTGATCTGTTTGCACTTTCTGACATTGTTATTTCCAGAGCCGGTGCAAATGCAATCTGTGAAATCAATGCTCTTCATAAACCAAATCTTCTGATTCCACTTTCCGCTAATGCCAGCAGAGGAGACCAGATTCTCAACGCCCGTTCTTTTGAACGGCAGGGATTCAGCATGGTACTGGAAGAGGAAGAAATCACTGACCAAAAGCTTCTGGATTCTATCCGAAGCCTATATTCCAATCGTCATTCTTATGAAGAAGCAATGGCCTCAGGAAAGCAGATGGATTCCATCCATCACATTCTTTCACTGATACAGGAGTACACAAAATAGTCCTGTCAGGAACATAATATTTTACATTTTCCGAAGTTTTTCTAATTCTTTCTTCATCCATTTTCTTGTCCGGAGGATTCTGTTATTCACATTGTTTCTCGTGATACCATATTCCTCCGCGACAGAATCTGGAGAAAGACCAAAATACACAATCTTGATCAATATTTCATAATTCATGGGATTTCTGTGGCGAAGCTTAGCCAGTACACGCTTCTTATATTCCGTCTCTTCTTTACGAATCATAATATTTTCCACATTTATATTTTCTTCCGAAATATCATCAATAGGGCTTTCGTCTTCAAAGACACAATGTTCATGCCGTTTCCATGATTTCTTGATATAATCTTTCGCCTTATTCACAGTTGCCATGAATATTAACGATTTGATCATCCTGTCATTTGTCAGTTCCAATGTATCTCTGATCTCATAAAGATGGTAAAAAACCTCCTGACTGATATCCTCCGCCAACATTTCATCCTTTACAATCTTTCTGGCAGAATTTACAGAAAATCTATGGTATTTATGATAGATCTCATTAAAATTCCCGTTTCTCATCTTCTGTATAATTTCCGATCTTTATTTTATCTTTGCCAGAATCTCATCTTTTACCTCATCAGTAAGTTTTCCCGGAGTCCAGGTCAGTCCTACCTTATCTCCCTTGTATCTGGGAATCAAATGCATATGAAAATGAAAAACCGTCTGTCCAGCAATCTCTCCATTATTCTGAACAATATTAAATCCCTCACATCCCAGCGCATCCGTCATCTTAGAAGCCATATGTTTTGCAAGGATCATTGCCTTTCCTGCTGTTTCATCAGAAAGTTCATAAATATTAGCCGCATGAGTTTTTGGCAGGATTAAGGCATGCCCCTTACTTGCTGGTCCAAGATCCAAAATCACACGAAACTCTTCATCCTCATATAAGGTCGCTGAAGGTATCTCCCCATTGGCAATTTTACAAAAAATACAGTCCACCATACTGTTCTCCTCCTTATTTATATAATATGTTCTTTTCCTATTGTCTCGTATTTTGTCGATTTTTTCAATACGAATTTTCTTGATTCTCTTAAATATGAATGCTACACTGCACACGAGGTGACAGACTATGCAGGAAAAATCAAATTTAGAACAACAGAAAAAAGACTTACAAATGACTCTCTCAAAACTTACCCATGAAATCCGTAATCCTATTGCCCTGATCCAGAGTGAATTACAAATGATAGCATCTGCCCATCCGGAAATAACTGATTTTGACGGTTGGTACCATGTCATGGAAAATCTGGAATATATCCGTAATCTTCTTAACGAATTATCTCAGTATAATAATGCAGAGCATCTTACACTCATACAAACAGATATGTCTGCTTTTCTGAACAGCGTTACCCGCTCCTTCAAGCCTGCTCTGGATTATCTGGGAATTTCCCTGATCACAGACATTCCGGAAAATCTTCCTCTTCTTTTTCTGGATCAGGTCAAAATGCGTCAGGCATTCCTCAATCTGCTGAGAAACGCGCAGGAATCCATTCAGCACTCACATGGAATCATTACGGTCTCTGCGGTTTCTTCTGACAATCATATTTCTATACAAATCAGTGACAATGGGTGTGGGATGACAAAATGTCAGTTAAAAAATATTTTTACCCCTTTTACAACCTACAAACCAGAGGGTACTGGTCTGGGACTGTCTGTCACCCGACAGATCATACAAGCTCATAAAGGCAGTCTGCAGGTTCACAGTATTCCTGAAAAAGGAAGTACCTTTCAAATCCTTCTTCGAGGCTGACCTGCAACAGCCGCCAGTATAAATCCCGAAGCCAGGCCTCCCAGATGTGCAGCGTTATCAACGCCTGTGCTGGAAAATCCAAAGTAGAGAGAGAAAACAGCCATTATGAGGATCTGTTTTATGGACAGATCCTCCAGATGTCCCTTATTTCGTATCACTACAAAAATCATAGCTCCCATTACCCCAAATACTGCACCAGAAGCCCCCGCTGATACCGTATAGCTGTTTTTGCTCAAATCTGCAGTCAATGAGATTATATTTCCCAAAAGTCCTCCTGCCAGATAGATAAATAAGAAACGCCATTTGCCCACTACTCGCTCCAGGCGGCTTCCAAGAACAAAAAGTACCAGCATATTATTTACCAGGTGCTCGATTCCAAAATGAAGAAACATACTGGTAAACAGCCGATATACCTCTCCCTTTTCCGTGATCAGAGGAGGATACACTGCTCCCCATTTTATCATATGCTCAATATCCTGTGAAAAACCAGTAAATTCTACTAACAAGAAAACTGCAATATTTATCACAACTAGCAGCACCGTTACTGGTTCTTTTCTAGCTTCTTCCAAAAACTCACCTCTGTCTTTTTTTCCTATTTTATCAAAAATATTTTTTTATGACAAGACAGATGAATGGATTATGTAAACCGTTTCCAATGAGTTTATTTCAAAAATACATACCTGGCCTGAGCAAAATCTACTTCATCTTCATCCTGAAGCAAATATTCCTCATTTCCTTTCAACATTATTCCATTTACAGCTGTTCCATTTCGGGAATTAAGATCTGTAAGATAATACCCATCGTCTTTTTTTCGTATTCTGGCATGGACACGACTGACAGTAGGGACAGGTATCACTGCATCTGCCGCATTTACCAGTTTCCCCACTACCATAAGATCCCTGTCCAGGTAAATGGTAGCCAGTTCTCCCGGCTCTCTGCTTACAAAGCTTGCCGGTCCCTGCTGCTGACTGGTGGACAGAACTACCGTCTCTCCGAAAACACTGTCTTCCCTGAAATTTTTGTCGAAGAGAGCTCCTGTTTCACCTAATTCCGTCTCTACCTGATCTTCACCCTGATTTCCTTTCTCAGAAAGATCTTCACTTCTTTTTGACTCATGCAGTGCCATTTCTCTCTCAGGCAGAGGCTTATCCGATTTTTTCTTCCATATTTCTGCATTTTCCTGTTTTCTTTTCTTTTTTTCAAATATCCATACTGACAGGGCTCCAAGACCAAGAATAAAAATCCCTGCAGCTATTGCTGTTTCTACTGACAACCATGGAATATATCCTAATGCACTGGTCGCCAGGACAGCCAGAAGCAGAAGAAGTCCCGCAGCACAAACTGCTGCACTTTTTATTTTTCTGTTTTTGAAAATATTCTTTTTTTCTTCTTTTTCATTCTGCTCCGATATTTCCTGACGCAGAGCTGCTTCCTGCTCTTTCTTTTCCAGTTCTGTTTTATTTCCTGGCTTTTCTTCTGAGCTGAAATCTGACTTCTCCTTTTTTATTTCTTCCTTACGATAAACTGCAGCCTTTACTGTTTCTAGCTGAAATCCCGGTTCCAGTGCCTTTTTGTAAATCCCGTATCCTAATACTACTGCCTGATCATCCTCATGCTCTAATTTAGGAAGAATGTATTCCGTCAGTTCTCTAAACTGTTCCTGAATTTCTCTGTGAAATCCTGGAAGACAACAAAAATATACTTTTTGAGATTCAATATCCAGGTAAATATACTCTGGTCTGAGGATCAGCTGTTCTGGATTCATTAAAAATTCCGTCAGTTCCTCCATAACATTCACAAATCCTCCGAAGACCATCTGGAGATCTCTGATGCGGAACTTCTTTTCCTCATATAGGACAGATAAAGGTTGTTTTGAAGTAATGTCGTAAGAAAAAAACTGACTGCCATCCAGACTCTGGATACGGCATTTTAAAATAGAAGGAATCACATTTCCTGCCAGCATCCGTACCTGGTAAGCTGATGTGTCCACAACAATATCCTCCTGAAGGATCAGATAATTATGATCCATATCTCTTCTAAATTCTGTCCGCATTATTCTCCTCCTGTCAATATTTCCCCTGCTGCCTTAACATTGCGAATCCAAAGAACCGGATCGATCACTTTCGATGTTCCTTCTGCTTTTAATTTCCAGGAAAAACCTCCAAAAGCAGCATTTGTATCTGCAGTGTAAGTAACTTTTATATTTTTTCCTTTCTGCACGTGTATATTAAGGTTTTCCATCCCGAAAAAACCTGTATTTCCCAATGTCCGGCTGCGTATTTCTGCTGTCTCCTCTGCTTTTCCATCCTCCCGCATTCCTTCCATACTTCCTGCCAACGCGGATTCACATGCTGCCGCTGTCAGCCATGCTCTGTTATGAACAAAAAAACAGAGATAAAGAATCCCTATTATGGCCAGCAGTACCAAGGACATTACACAGGCAGCCTCTATTGTAAAACTTCCTCTTTTTAATAATTTTAATCTTTGAATTTCTTTCACAGTAATACACCTCCCATATACGCCAGAAATATAAATGGTACAAACGGTATTTCTGTTTTTCCTTTCTTTCTGAATATTGTCAGAAGCAATATTGAAACACCGGCCGCCATAAGCATACTGAAACATATCATATTAATATAATCTTCCGTTTGTAGCATTAATGCCAAAGCAAGAAGAATCCATCCGTCTCCGCTTCCCAGCGCGCCTTTGGAAATAAAAGAAAAAAGCAAAAACAATAATCCTATTGCCAGCGGCAGCAGCATATCCCATAATTCCCGCTGAGATAAAACACTGAACACCACACCTGCACATCCATAAATCCCGGTAAGATACAGGGAAATCTCTTTTTTTCTGAAATCCATCCCTGTATTAACTGCTAAAAATACCATGGTGCATACTTCTTCTATCTTCATTATATCCCTCTTTCTATCCGCAGGAGCCACAGGCTCCCATTCCCTGTACATCAGAAATTTTCACAAGACGAACTGTCCTTTTCAGACCGCTGCAGGATTCCCGGTTATGATATCGATTCCCATTTTTTGTAATATAAACTACTCCTGCCGGCTTTTGATTTTTACTGCATATTTCACAGGCATAGTATTTCTCTCCCTGAGCATTATGGGCTGAAACTATACTGGAACCTGGAATCTGGTTCAAAGCTACGTGCAGATATCTGCATCCAGGATTCCTATGGTATACAGAACCGGATTCCGTTACATAAACCATTTCTTCCGATGGTTTTTCGTCTTCAGAAAAAGTACTATGATCAGTGCCTGTCCATGTATGAACCTTAACAGTATTATGCATCCATATTTCAGGCATGGGAATCAGCCCTCCTATCGGACTGTAAGTATATACATCCGGTATCGTCAGCTCATCTGGTCCCTTTCCATCCAGCATATACGCGTACATTCCTGCTTCTTTTGCCTGTTCACATAATGCATGCAGATGCTCTGACTGCATCTTATAAATATCCATAAAGGAGATTAAGGTAACCATCCCAAGAAAAAATAACGGCAGTACCAAAGCAGTTTCCACTGCAATACTGGCTTTTCTTATGAAAGAGGCACACAAAGATGTCTTTTCAGAAGAATGACCGCTTCGCCTGTTCATCGGGGGAAACAGGCGCCAGAAGCGCAACAGAGTACATATCCTTTCTCTCCTTTTACTGTCTGTCCAATAATCTTGATCCTTCCCATTTATAAATTTTCTTTTCTTCTGAAAAAACACCTTTCTGCACCTCTTTTCATATCCAATGACCATTTATAAATAGCTGTACTGTTTTTTTACCGTAAATATCTTTTTTCGATTTGCCTTTACATCCACAGACGCTTCTATTGCCTCTATACAGTGATCTAATCTGAATCCCTTTTGTCCGGTACTGCTTCTAATGCACAGCTCTATCATATCCATGCCTCTGCTTACTTTATTTTTTTTCGACTCAGATACTATCATAAGCTGAAGATACTCTTCATAAGAAAGTCCGCTTTCATCATTTCTTCTTCCACTGTCCAGATTCTCCATAAGATCAGCCAGATTCTCTAATGCCAGCTGCCAATTTCCAGCATGTTTGACAAAAGGTACCTTTCCTCCATGGAATAATTCTCTGAGATCCAAAAGGCTTTCTCCAAAGGACCAGCACAGAAGAAGAGCCGCTTCTATGATTACGGATGCAGGAGGAACCAGAAAGGCTGATGCAATAGCGAGAGCCATGCTCTGTACCTGTGCCCGCTTTACCGGGTCTGTCATAAGATATGCTGCATTGATTCCTTCTCTTACCATAAGAAGCCGGCTGGCTGTAGATTTAAGATTTTCCCTGTCACTGTTCTTTCCGCATAAAAGATATTCTTTTTGATATTTCAGTTCACAGTCAGCCGGTGCTGTATAGCTTCCCAGTCTGTTTTCCAGATACTTCTGAAATAAAAGCTGAGAAACATAAGAATCATCTTTTTTGACTTCTTCCAACATACCCATTCCTTTATCACATCTTCGTCCAGAAAGTAATGAGGATTTTTCTACCGTATTTTCCGAGATACCTTTTTCCGCAGGCACAATAAGATCAAGAAGACTCATATTTCGTATTCTTTTCAGAATCGGTATAGGATTCACTACCTGAGACGGCTGACTTCCATCAGATATTTCCGGCTCCCCGGTCTGTCCGCCATTTTCTCCTGAAGTATTCTCCGATTCCTGCTGAGCTGCTTCACTGTTCTGTGCTGCTGCATCCATTTCTGCATCATAGTTCTCAATAGACTGATTTCCTTCTGCCTGATTGCCTGTCTCTTCCGCTTCTCTCACACGTTCTCCCTGTTGCTGAAACTGATCGATCAGACTCTGAATCCCCTGAATCCCTAATGTTTTCTTCATATAAGTTACTGCCTGCCGAAAAAACACTTCCCCATCCTGATCAGTTGCCAGACGATAGCCGGAAAATCCACCCTGTTTGACAGAGAGTTTCTGACTGTTCTGTTCCAGCAATGGCTTCATATAGTTTTCCAGTTCATCATATAAAGATGACAGATTGATTTTTCCCTTGTTTCCGGATCCATTGAGGAAAAAAAGATCGTAATCTTTTAGAAGAATACGGTCATACTGCCCAAACAGAGAATACAGACCAATATCCATACTGTTAAGAATCTGAGTTCTGGCAGCAGCCATTCTTACGGATTCAATGCTGGTGCATACCAGTGATAGAAGAAGACTTAATATCAATGTTAAAAATATCGTAATACTGCCTTTTTTCATAAATATCCTTCCTTTCTGATAGCCTTTCCCGGATCATAAAAACGGCTGTGCCATTTAAGCGTCTGTCCTCTGTAACTTTTAAATAGAATTACTTTGCTTCGTAATCTTAGCCAGAATATTTTTCACCAGGCTTGTAAGCTGTTCCTTAAAAATGATTACAAGACCAATCAATACCACAAGGATCAGAATGATCTCCACAACACCTACCGCATCTTCTTCCATTATAAAACTCTTTGCCAGTTCCCATATTTTTTTCATTGTCTCACCTCCCTATCCATAAAATGAGAGAAATGCAGGTATCATGATCACTGCCATCACTACTGCAAGCATCATTACCATTGGTACCAGAAGCTTAGTTGCTGCCGCCTCTCCAAGTACACGGGCTTTTCTTTTTCTTTCATCCCAGGCCTCCAGAGCTTCCTTTTCCAGAAGCTCTGCCAGTCTTCTGCTGCCCTTCTGCAGATTTTGAATAAGAAGTGTAGAAAAAGTTCTGTATTTCATTTGACCGCATCGTTCTCCAAATCTTCTGTAAGCCTCTATTTCTGCCACACCACTGTCCATTTCATTACAGGCTGCAGCCATTGCTTCATATGCAAAATGTGATATTTTATTTCCTCTCCGTCTGTAATCAGCAGTAATCTTTTGGAAGGCTTTCCGCGCAGTCATTCCTGCCTGTATCAAAAGGGCAAATTTCATAATGATCCCCGGATAATCCATAAGAAGCTGCTCGGACCGTCGGAGCTCTTTCTCCTGCTTTTCTTTGGTTTCTTTTAAAAGTAAAAGAAACGCTGCAAAAAAACCCAGTGAAGCCAAAAGTTCTCCTGTATGTTCTTTCGGTCTTTCCCATTCCAGGGTATACCCCTTCCATTTCGAAGGAAGATAATAATAATCGGGGTCCGCTTTTTCTTGATTATATTTTTCCAGCATCTCCTGAAACTCCTGTTTCTTCAGATCCTGTGGATCCTCTTTTTCCAAACCCTGTTCCTGTTCATCCTGTCCGCTTTCTTTTTGAGGAATCTGAATATTCAAAGTTCCTTTTCTCTCACCGTCTACAGAAATCGTATATTCCTGTTCATAAATACCGGCAGCATCCCTCGGAATCCTCAGTCCGTTGCTGTAAACGTTTTCTCCTCCCTTCCAGGTCATGATCATGCCCAGAAGATTGCAGCCGACAGCCACTGCCAGAAACAATCGTACTCCTTTTTTATCTGTCAGAAGTTCCCAGTGTATCCACCCGGCCTTGCTGAACAGTACTAAACCAAAAACCGCAGTAAAAATCACTATATGTACCCACATGTTCTTTCTCCTGTATGTTTTCCACATCCTGTCCGCTCTTACACATCAATATCCACAATTCTTTTCCCCATCCAGTAGGAAAGCATATAAATTCCCAGACAGACTGTCATAGCAAAAATTCCAAATGCATTTCCATAGAGAACCTCCAGAAATCCCGGCGATGTAAGCTGCAAATACAGTATGATACCTGCCGGCATAAAGCTCATGATCGTCTGCTCCGCTTTCTTGGCAGAAAGAGTTGCTTCAATTTCCTTCTGGACATCAATCTTATCTCCAAGCATTCTGGCAGAAGTCTGTATTACCTTATCCATGTCTCCGCCGGTGCGCTTTGCAGTACTGAAAACAGCTGCAAAATTTTCAATATCCTCAATGCCGCTTCGTTCTCCAAGGGACAGAAATAATTCCTCTACAGGAACACTGACTTTTTTCTGACTTTCCATGTATCGAAATTCCTGTACAATATCCGCATCTGCAGGATAAAGTCTTTCCATATCTCTTCGGCATGCTGTCACAGCATTTTCTACAGAATATCCAGCCTGTACGGCAACACTGAGAGAATTCAGAGCATCTCGGAACTGATAATTCAGTTTTTTCTTTCTCTCTTTAATCCGCTGCCGTTTTTTCATTCTGAGAAACAGGACCGCTGCCGGAACTGCTGCCAGCATACACCACCAGTTTTGATAAAACAGATAATCTGCGGCTCCGCACAGCATTGTACTTTGCAGGCAATATTTAGCTGCTTCTTTTCCTGTAAAATGATATTCTTCATAATTTTTCTTTTTGTTATCCTGATTCATATATTCACCTCTGCCCGTATCAGCTTTTCACGATTACAGAGCTCCGCCGTCTTCACCAGACCGTGCCCCTCTTCCCATCGATAAAGCGTTTGTGTAACTATCTCATTGGCCTTAAATCCACAGACCTCGGCAATTTCCAGAACCTTTCTGGTCTTATCTCTCATTCGTCCAAGATGTATAAGGATATCCACTCCTGAAGCAATTTGCCTGCGTATGGCCTCCAGAGGCAGATCTACTCCCATCAGTGTCATAGTTTCCAGACGACTCAGCATATCCATGGCAGAATTCGCATGAGCAGTACTAAGACTGCCCTCATG
>NZ_CABVDF010000079.1:0-11195 GCF_902497045.1 uncultured Blautia sp.
TTTGTTGTGCCAAGAAATGAACGATTTTCACTTCCTATCCCAAGAATCCTGCATGGCAGGAGCCTTCGCCTGTTTTCAATCAGAATTGCGGGCTTGTTTCGCAATTACCTATCTGATTTTCAAGGTTCGTTGCCAGTCGCTTTGCCACCACACTTATTGCGATGAGGATGTCACGTAACTCTGCATCCTCTGATGGAAGTGGGTGGGAAGACTGGACTTTCATGTCTTTCTGCATCTGCAGCACCTCCGTTTCCGAGTGACTTATGTGCCTCTCTAATGTTCAAAGGAGATTCGGCTTCAGATTTTCCGAAAAAACTTTTAAGAATTTTTCAGATGTTCTGTAACCTGTCCTTCTAATGTCCAAAGGAGAATGGAAACTAAATATTCCGAAAAATAATCAAACTTTTTTATGCCGCCGCTTAGGCGGTTTTTTCTTTATATTAAGGAAGCGATTCTGACGGTGCAGGATAACCGCAAAGTTTTTTGAAAAAGTTCGGAAAATATTGGTCTGAATCTCCTTTGACCAGTAGAGGGAGCTTGATAAGGGCCCCAGACACGGTGAAGGAGGTGATTCCGATGGGATAGGAAAGATGAGACCGGGAACTTCATGTAGAAAAATTTAACAGGAGGAAAGACATGCAATTGATTTTACAGACAGCGAATGTAACTGCTGATGCAAAGAATTGTAGTTATCCCAATAAGGTAACGGGCACCAATGCATCAGAGCTGCATGAAGCAGTAAAGATGGATCATGTGTGTGCGGAATATAAGAACAATTACCGCAGCATTGATAATTTCCTTAAGTCGAATGTGGTTGTCATGGATCTTGATAACGACCACACAGATGATCCGGACGAATGGATCACGGCAGAGAAGCTGGAAGAACTTCTTCCTGATATTTCATATGCAGTGGCTCCAAGCAGAAACCATATGGTTGCTAAAAACGGCAAGGCAGCAAGACCTAAATACCATGTGTACTTTGAGATTGAAGAAATGACAGATGCGGCAGCTTATGCAGCATTAAAGGCAGCGCTCCACAATGCATATCCATTTTTTGATGGGAATGCTCTGGATGCAGCAAGATTCATTTTCGGAGCTGATAGCGGTGAAGCAGTTTGGCACGAGGGATGGACAACCATTGATGAAGAAGTCGTGGTTGAACTTCCTGATGAAGAAACAGCTTCTGGCAGCGGTCCGATTTTAGAAGGAAATCGTAATAATGCCATGAGCCGTTTCGCAGGCAGAGTTCTTAAACGCTATGGAAATACAGAAAAGGCTCACGATGCTTTTATGGAACATGCTCAGAAATATGATCCACCTTTATCGGATGAAGAGCTTGGAATTATCTGGGCGAGTGCAATTCGTTTCTTTAATAAGAAGGTTGTTGGGCAGGACGGATATGTTCCACCGGAAGAATACAATCAGGATTTTGATGGTGTTTCCTTAAAGCCTGAGGATTTCTCTGATATCGGTGAGGCAAAGGTGCTTGCAAGGGAGTATGAGGATGAACTGATTTACAGTGATGCGACAAGCTTCCTTAGATATGATGGAACCTGTTGGCGTGAAAACAAGCAGGATGCTGTAGGAGCTGTGGAAGAGTTTCTGGATATGCAGCTTGTAGATGCCAGAGATGAGTTGAACAGATGCATTGAGGTTCTGGTGGAAGCTGGATTGCCTGAAAAGGTTGTTAAGGCTGGTGGTAAGGCACTTGAAAAGCTGATTACACCTGAGCTTGAAAAGGCATATGCAGCATATCTTGCTGCTAAGAACTACTACGCATTTGTAATGAAGTGCAGAAACTTCAAGAATCTCGTAAATGTTCAGAATGCCGTAAAGCCAATGATTCAGATTAGAGTGGAAGACTTAGATGCGAATGAGAACATGCTTAACACACCTGATGCAACTTATGACCTTAGAAAAGGTATAGCAGGTGCTATGGAGCATTCTCCATCAGATCTTCTCACAAAGATTACTGCTGTATCGCCTGGTGATAAGGGGAAAGATTTGTGGGAAGAATCCCTTCAATTATTTTTCTGTGGTAACCAGGAGCTTATCGAATATGTGCAGATGACCTGTGGACTTGCAGCAATCGGAAAGGTATATGAGGAAGCTCTCATCATTGCTTACGGAGAAGGTCGAAACGGTAAATCAACATTCTGGAATACGGTATCAAAGGTTCTTGGTACTTATGCAGGGACTATTTCTGCTGACACTATGACAGCGAACTGCAGAAGAAATGTGAAGCCGGAGATTGCTGAGCTTAAAGGTAAGCGTCTTGCGATTGCGGCAGAGCTTGAAGAGGGAATGCTTCTTTCAACCTCAGTTCTTAAGCAGGTCTGCTCCACTGATGTTGTCAGAGGTGAGAAGAAATTCAAGGATCCATTCGATTACACACCGACTCATACTGTTGTGCTTTATACGAACCATCTTCCAAAGGTAAGAGCCACGGATGAGGGTACCTGGAGAAGACTGATTGTCATTCCGTTCCACGCAAAGATTGAAGGCAAGTCAGACATCAAGAATTATTCGGATTATCTTTTTGAGAATGCCGGTACTTATGTTTTGGCTTGGATCATCGAAGGTGCCAGAAAAGCGATTGAGGCTGACTTCCATTTGGAGAGACCTAAGGTAGTTGCAGATGCTATTGCTGAATATCGTGGAATGAACGATTGGCTTGAGCACTTCTTAGAAGAGTGCTGTGTCAGGGGTGATGGCTTGGAAGAGAAATCAGGAGAGCTTTATCAGGAATATCGCTCTTACTGTTTACGCACGGGTGAGATTTCTCGTAATAATGCAGACTTTACAGCTGTTCTTGAAAAGGCTGGATACACACGCAAGAAGAAAAAGTCTGGTATGTGGGTGCAGGGATTGCAGCTTAAAGACACAGATTTTGCAGAATAAATGACAAAAGGTGCAGGGGGTGCAGGACAAATACCTATATCGCGTATGCAAAATTTTTATGGATTTTTTGCTATAGGGAAAGGTTATGTATCATCCTGCACACCCTGCACCGCAAACAATTTTTGATGGAGGATTCGCAATGAAATTTTATAGATGGATGCTTAAAAAACATATCAACGACCATGCACCGGTGGGTGACCTTGCCAGGGATATGAAAGGTGACAAGCAGTTTCCTCATGACGGAGATAAGGCAAAGATTCAGGAATATCTTGATGGATGTGGTGCTTGCAGCGGATGTATGGATGCATTCGAGGAGGCATGGGCTGAGTATGAGAGAGAAAGAAATAGAACAGAAGCTTGTAAAAGCAGTTAAAGCCAGAGGCGGTATTTGTCCCAAGTGGGTTTCACCTGGATTTGATGGAATGCCAGACAGGATAGTGTTTCTGCCTGGCAGACACATCGGATTTGTTGAGGTGAAGGCTCCGGGAGAAAAGCCCAGAGCATTACAGAAGTCAAGACACAGATTATTAGAAAAAATGGGGTTCCATACATACATCTTGGATGGAATCGAGCAAATCGGAGGGATTTTAGATGAAATACAGTCCACATAATTATCAGAAATATGCAATCGAGTTTATAAAGCAGCATCCGATAGCGGCCATATTACTGGATATGGGTATGGGAAAGACCAGCATTGTGCTATCGGCATTGAATGAGCTGATGTATGACAGCTTTGAGGTAACGAAGGTTCTTATCATAGCACCGTTAAGAGTTGCCAGAAATACCTGGTCGGATGAAATCAAAAAGTGGGATCACCTGAAAGGACTGAGATATTCCATTGTAGTAGGAACAGCAGCTGAGAGAAAAAAGGCACTGGCAGCAGATGCAGATATTTTCATTATCAATCGTGAAAATGTTCAGTGGCTTGTAGAGCAGAGCGGTGTACCTTTTGATTTCGATATGGTTGTAATTGATGAACTTTCATCTTTTAAGAACTGGCAGGCAAAGAGATTCAAGTCCTTTATGAAGGTAAGACCTATGGTAAAAAGAGTAGTTGGCTTGACCGGTACTCCTTCATCCAATGGACTTATGGATTTATTTGCAGAATTCAAGGTGCTTGATATGGGTGAGAGACTTGGAAGATTTATTGGCCAGTACAGAGTGAATTACTTTAAGCCTGATAGAATGAATGGTCCGATTGTGTATACTTACAAACTTTTACCAGGAGCAGAGGATAGAATCTATGACAAGATTTCAGATATCACGATTTCCATGAAGGGAACTGACTATCTGGAAATGCCAGAGCTGATTTCTACAGAATATAAGGTTTATCTGGATGATTCTGAAAAGGCAAAGTATGAAGCATTAAGAGATGAACTTGTGTTACAGCTTCCGGGTGGTGAGATTACTGCATCCAATGCTGCAACACTTTCAGGGAAATTATCACAGCTTGCCAATGGAGCTATTTATAGCGATGAGGGTGATGTGAATATATTCCATGCGAGAAAGCTGGATGCTTTGGAAGATCTAATCGAAGCTGCAAATGGCAGACCTGTTTTAGTAGCCTACTGGTTCAAGCATGACCTTAGAAGAATATCGGAAAGACTTAGTAATCTTGGCATTGATTATCAACAGCTTGATACAGATGCCAGTATCAAAAAGTGGAATGCAGGTCAGTTGCAGGTAGGACTTATCCATCCGGCTTCTGCAGGACACGGTCTGAACTTACAGTCTGGCGGTAACATTCTTGTATGGTTTGGACTTACCTGGAGCCTTGAGCTGTATCAGCAGACTGTGGCCAGATTATGGAGACAGGGTCAGACAGAAGGAACCGTATCTGTGATTCACATTGTTACGGATGGAACTGTTGATGAGAGAATACTGAAAGCACTTGAAGCAAAAGACCTCACACAATCGGCACTTATAGATGCCGTGAAAGCAGAGGTGGCTGATGGCAAGTAAGAATTTGGCAGAAGACCCATATGAAAGACTTGCGAATGCGATTATTCTTAGTGCGGTTGCTGATTACAGAACCGCACTCAAAAAGGTAAAGTGTAATCCGAAAAGCAAGTCAGCAATAGATGAGGCTTTACAGATTGAGAAGTTTTTCAGAAGTCCGTGGTATCAACAGCTGACTTCGGTAGATGGAGAGTTTCTTATTCGTAAGCTTCAGGACGAAATAAGACAATCAGAGTAAATCCGAGGAAAATAACTTTTCGGAGGTGACTTATGACAGCTAAGGAATATTTGAAGCAGGCATATCTGTTGGATAAGCAGATACAGGTTGAGGTGAAGGAACTGGAGCAGCTTCGTGAGATGAGAGGTACAATTCAGGGATGTTCTTATGGAGAAAAGATTGGTACCAATCCGAATAGAAATCTGGAAGCGCCGTTTATAAAGACCATTGAAAAAATATGGGATTATGAACAGAGGATTGATGCCCAGATAAATAGATTGGTTGACCTTCGTTCAGAAATCAATGCGGCGTTTGAAAGTATGGAGAATCCTAAGGAAAGACTTCTCTTGAAATATCGTTATCTGAAAAACGAGAGTTGGGAAGATATTTCCTACGAGCTTAATGTGTCATACAGAACTGTGCATCGTATTCATGCATCGTCACTAAATAATTTTGTTGTACCGGAATAAGGTTGGCACATTTTGTCCCAACATGGCATAAGCATATATGTTAATATGATAGTGTCGAAAGTGTACGACAAAGCAGAGCCTTGAGCGAGAGAAATCGCCCAGGGCTTTTTTCGTGAAAGGAAGTGAGCACATGCCTTATAGGAGTAACATACCATGTAAACATCCTGGCTGTGCGGCACTCATTCCGCATGGTCAGATGTATTGCGAGGAACATAAGCCTTTACATACAAAGGACAGAGCTCATGCAGCAGAGCGCGGCTATGGTGCCAAGTGGCAGCATGAGAGAAGGAAGTTCTTAGAGAGCAATCCATTCTGTGTGAAGTGTTATGAAGAAGGTCATATTACTATGGCTACAGTCGTGGATCATATCGTTCCGCATCGTGGAGACCAGAAACTCTTCTGGGATAGGTCGAACTGGCAGCCTTTATGTGAGCATCATCATAATGTAAAGACGATGACCGAGGATAGATTTAAGGAATATCGTTTCTGATGGAGCAAGGGTAGGGGGTATTTGAATCTTCGCAGGCCTTAGGCTACAAGACCGGCGCCCCCTTTTCTGTACAAAATCGCGAAATGGAAGAGGGGGGACATTACTATGCAAATGCAATGTATCGTAATGTTCAAAAGTCGTTGCAGGTATCTTTTTTTGAAAAACTAATAATACTATCATTGTAAAAAAGAGTTTTCGCAATGTTATTAAGTCTAAAAGTGTTGCGAATATAGGGACGTAATAGAACATAATAAAGAAACAGAGTTAAGAAAACGTTGACTTTTTCTGGCGCTGTGAATATAATGAAAGTGTAGAAGAGAGAAGATGCTTTGAATTATGTTGGAGGTAACGATGATGGTAAAGGCAAGCGAGATTATTAGCAACAATATAATGAATATTATGAAACAGAACGGAAAAAAGCAGATTGATCTTGCAGACTATCTCGGGGTGTCCAAGCAAGTGATAAGCAAGATGCTTACCGGTGGAAGGATGATTAATGCAATTGAACTGCAGAAAATTTCGGAGTTCCTGGGTACTTCCATGGAGAATCTTGTTATCCCCCCAGCAGCGGCTGTAGAGACGAATGCGGTAAAGGTTTTTATGGGAAAGGTGGAATCTCAGGAAGCAAGGGATGGACTTGGAATTGCAGATGAGATTGCAAATCTTATTTGTTTTTATGCACATACTCGTGAAAACGCTGAGGAAATGATGAAACCATGGGAGGCTTAGAACTATGTGCCGAGTTTTGGATAATAGTCTTTATATTAAAGACAGAAAGAAATATACAAAAATAAGCGAATGTGCAACAAGTTTTAATTCGCTCTATAATAAGAATAATATTATTCAGGATGATATCTTCAACGTGTTGGAGAATTATGTGGCACGACATGATATGCCCTTTGATATGCTGAGATATCCTATTGAAGATGCCGATTTGTGTGCATGTACTTTCATTCGTAAAGGAAGAATGTTTGTTATGGTTAATTCTGCATTGCCATTGTCAAAGCAGATATTTGCAACAGCACATGAGTTGTATCATATTTATTGCTATTTCGAGGAGCATGATTCCGCATTATTACAATCTGGGTCAATTTTGGCATCTGGTATTATAGATGAAGAAGCAAAAGAGATTGAGGATATGGAAGCAAATGCTTTTGCAGCTATTTTACTGGCTCCAAAGGAGCGGCTTGATGAGCAGACGGATGTATACAATTTGTCATATAAAGATATTTCAGTGCAGACAGTGCTTAAGATAATGGACATTTTTGCAATTCCTTATAAGGCAGCGGTACTTCGTCTCTTGGAGGAAAACAAGATTGATGTTAAAGCTGCAAAGAATCTTTTGCAAGTTGAAGAAAAGGAAATTTACAGGCAAATGGAACTTACGGGAAAAGCTACACGCTGGCAGGAGATACCTAAGGATTTCATTAGATTTGGAAGCTTACCTGAATTGATGTATGATGTGGAGCAGTTGGATGCTGTTCGCGATGAACGGTTAGCAAGTGATAAGAGCAGATTGAGTGAAATTATGAAAAGTTTAAGAAAACAGTGAGGTAGTGCCTATGGAAATGGACAAAAAATATGCCTTGCTGGATACTGACTTTTTGTATAAATCACATTTAGCAAGAAATGCAAAAAATCATACGCTGACAGACTTTGTAATGGAATTTGCGGAGTATGAGTTTTTCTGTCATGAAATGATAAAGAAAGAACTGAGCAGACATGAACTGAATCCGGATCCGAATCCTTGGCTTGAAGAGAAAATTAAAGCAGGAAAAGTGAAATTGTATTCGGATCGAGAGATCATAAGTGAATTAGGAAAAATATACGGAGAAGAAGCAACAAGCGTATATTTAGAGTTACTGGAAACGAGTTGCGATACTTTTAATGTCAATTTTTATAAACAGTACTATGGTTCTTTGAATGAGATGGAGAACCTGAACGATGTTGAGGCCTTTTTGGCGGCATTAAAGGATTGTGATGATAATGTTCCACATAAAAAGGGACTAGGCGAGAAAAAGACCTATGTATTAATTCAAATGATGGAAGTGCTGTATGGTAATCGGGTGTATATATTCTGTTCAGATGATTTTAAAGCAAGACAGAGTATTGCAAGTTTAGAAACGCCGGTTCATTGTATCAGTATCTTAGGTGTATTCTATAAGCTGATGAAGATGGGAAAGAAAAAAGCTGAAATGCAGGAATATTACGATCATTTATCTGCGTTTTTGAAGAATCAGACGGAATATAAGGTTTGGTCGATATCTGGTCACCAACGAGATAGTGTGCCGATTAAACAAGTGTTTGATGAGATATATGATGAAAAGTTTCAGATGTTGCGGAACGGAGATTTGCAATACATAAAGTAATATGTTAGATAGCATGTAACAAAGCCTTGAGGAAAAGAAATCCTTCAGGGCTTTTCTTATGAAAAAAATTAAGGAAGGAGGGTATGACCATGGCAGGAAGAAAGCCAAAGCCTACAGCGGTAAAGAAGCTGGAAGGTAATCCGGGAAAAAGAAAATTGAATACGAAGGAGCCGATTCCGGCAAAGGGAATGCCTAACTGTCCGGAATGGTTATTACCTGAGGCTAAGAAAGAGTGGGAACGTTTAGCTGATTTGATGAATCAGATGGGCGTTCTTACGGAAGTGGATATGGCAGCGTTTGCTGCGTACTGCCAGTCTTACGCCAGATGGAAGGAAGCTCAGAAGCATATTGATTCTGGGGGTTCGACTTTTGAAACAGATAAAGGATATCAGCAACAGACACCTTGGGTTGGTATCGCAAATACTAATCAGAAGCTGATGCTACAGGCGGCATCCGAGTTTGGGCTTACGCCTTCATCCAGATCACGTATTGTGGCTGGTAGTGCAAAGGGGAAAGAGCCGGAAGATGAGATGGAGGCATTGCTTGGAGGTGATTCTTAATGGCAAAGGAACCACGACCAAAGGGATATCCAAAGCTTAAGAATTATAAGCCTTCTCAGTTTATGCTTCCGACTTCTCACTATGACAAGAAGAAAGCAGACAGGGCAGTTACTTTTATTGAGAATCTTTGCCACACGAAAGGCAAATGGGCCGGAACACCATTCTGGCTGTTGCCGTGGCAGGAGCAGCTCATAAGAGACATTTTTGGAATTGTAAAAGCGGATGGGAACAGGCAGTTTCGTACTGCATTTGTGGAAATATGTAAGAAGGTAGGAAAGAGTGAATTGGCTGCGGCTGTCGCTCTTTATTTATTATATGCAGACAATGAGCCAAGTGCGGAAGTGTACGGTGCAGCAGCTGACCGTCAGCAGGCATCTATTGTATTTGATGTTGCAAAGCAGATGGTTGAGATGTCACCAGCTCTGATGAAGCGGTCTAAACTAATGGGAGCTACAAAAAGAATTGTCAATTATGGTAATGCCGGTTATTATCAGGTGTTGTCAGCTGAGGTTTGGGGAAAGCATGGTTTTTCAGTCTCAGGACTGGTGTTTGATGAAATTCACACTCAACCGAACCGGCAGTTATATGATGTTCTTACCAAGGGCTCGTCAGATGCAAGACAAAATCCGCTTCATTTCATAATCACAACTGCTGGTAATGATAGACATTCCATTGCGTATGAACTTCATACAAAAGCAGTGGATATTCTGGAGGGAAGGCGTGTTGATCCGACCTTTTATCCTGTGGTTTACGGACTTAAAGATAATGATGATTGGGAAGATGAAGCAAATTGGTACAAGGTCAATCCTTCTCTTGGATACACAGTTGATATTGAAAGACTGAGAGATGCGTACAGGGAAGCAAAGCAGAATCCAGCTGATGAGGTCACATTCAAGTGGCTTCGATGCAATATGTGGGTCAGTTCAACAGTTGCATGGATTCCTGATGCGATATATATGAGAGGAAATGAATCAATTGAGGCGGCTTCACTTGAAGGAAGAGACTGTTATGCAGGACTTGACCTTTCAAGTACAGGGGATATTACAGCTTTAGTATTGATATTTCCGCCGAGAGATGAAAATGAAAAGTATGTGCTCTTGCCGTACTTCTGGATTCCTGAGGAAACCATACCTAGAAGAGTGAAAGCTAATTCAGTTCCCTATGATATTTGGGAAAAACAAGGCTATATCATGTCTACAGAGGGAAACGTGATTCATTACGATTTTATTGAAAAGTTCATCATGTACCTATCAGAGAAATATCACATTTTGGAAATAGCGGTGGATAGATGGAATGCGACTCAGATGATTCAAAATTTGGAGGGCGAAGGTTTTACCATTGTTCCTTTTGGTCAGGGATTTTCTTCAATGTCAGCTCCGACGAAAGAATTCTATCGCTTACTGATGGAGGGAAGAATTATTCACGGTGGGAATCCAGTGCTTAGATGGATGGCAGGTAACGTTGTTATTGACACAGATCCTGCTGGCAATATTAAAGTAACCAAAGCTAAATCTAAGGAGAAGATAGATGGCATTGTTGCCGCAATTATGGCGCTTGATAGATGTATACGTCAGGAAGGGCAGAGAGGCAGCGTTTACGATGAGAGAGGATTGTTAGTATTTTAAGGAGGGTGTATGGGATTTTTCAGTAATTTATTTCGGGGAAGGGATGCTCCTTCTAACAGCACGGCTGGAAGTGGATATGGATTTTTTATGGGGAGTACGGCTTCCGGGAAGAGAGTGAACGCAAGGAGTGCCATGCAGATGACTGCTGTGTATTCCTGTGTGAGGATTCTTTCTGAGGCGGTGGCGGGTCTGCCGCTGCAGTTTTACAGATACAATGATAACGGGGGTAAGGAGAAGGCGGTGGATCATCCGCTTTATTTTCTGCTGCATGATGAGCCGAATCCGGAGATGACTTCTTTTGTGTTCCGGGAGACTTTGATGACGCATCTGCTTTTGTGGGGGAATGCGTACAGTCAGATCATCCGGAATGGAAAGGGCGAAATTGTGGCTCTTTATCCGCTGATGCCTGACAGGATGACGGTGGACAGGGATGAGCATGGCAGGCTTTATTATGAGTATCTGGTTTATGACGGGGATGATGTGGACGGAAGAACCGGGACAGATCCGAAAGCAAATGGAAAGATCGTGCGTCTGCATCGGGCGGATGTGCTGCATATTCCGGGACTTGGGTTTGACGGGCTGGTCGGATATTCACCTATTGCCA
>NZ_CABVDF010000080.1:0-11174 GCF_902497045.1 uncultured Blautia sp.
TCGAATTTGTATGCCTACAAATAGGATAGCACATTTTGTTGAAGTTTCTTTATTTATCTAGCACAACGAGTTAATTTATATTCATCTGTAATCAATTTCTCAATATCCCACTTCCCGGACTTCATAATCTCCATGACGTCTTTTACGTCCTGTTGCGTATATCCGCCACTTCCAGTTATGGATTTCTGACCAAAGGTAAGTCCCAGGATATCAACCTCTCTTCGGCTCGTTCCAACCGCTACAAGCACCATTCGGCTGTTGTATTTTCCCGATTGCTCATATGCTTCCAGCACAGTGTCAGCACCTGCCGCATCAATCCATATATCACAATCAATAGCATCTCCATTTACACCCATGCAACTTCCCAGAATTCCGGTTAAGCCTTCTAATGCTACATCATCCTTATTATTATAAACTTCAAATCCAATCTGTTTACAAATATCCAATCTAAAATCAGAATAATCGCAAATAACGACCTGACTGCAGCCAAAATACTTAAGTGAAATTGCTGCAGCAATTCCTATCGTTCCGGCACCAAACACAACGGCTTTTTCGCCAGCCTGCGGATTTCCCCTTCTGGCAGCCCTGCATCCCACTGTAAAAGGTTCAATAAGTGCCGCCACCTTATCGGAGATCTTATCATCTACATGATATATGGATTCTTCCCACACCGGATTCGGACAGTAAATATATTCAGAAAAAGCACCGATTGTTCCGGCTCTTTTTCTATCTCCGGTAACAAGAATCGGATAAGGATATACCCTGTCACCGACTTTTACATCTTTCACATTTTTTCCGACTTCCGATACTCTACAAACTGTTTCGTGTCCAAATTCTCCGCCAACTGTTATGCGATGTCCCAATCCCAGTCCGTGATTGTAAACTGCCACATCGGTTCCGCAAATACTGGAATATATATTTTCTAAAATAATTGCGTCATCACCACATTCATAATTTGGCAGCTCAGCAACTTCTATCTTATGTACACCTTGATATAATGCCGCTTTCAAATTCCGCTCCTCCTATCGTTTCATGCATTTTGCCATAACCTCAAATATGTACTGCGTATCTTCCCTGCATCCTGACTTTACCCATTCTGAAACCACCGAAAATATACCATTTACGTAAAATGACAAACGGTATTTCCCTTCTGTTTCTGTAAAACCAAAACGCCTCATAATTGGTGCAAATACTTCTGCACTCATTTTTACAAATATATCATTTACCTTTAACGCAGAAGGCTGTGAAATTGCAGTTCTGAAAATCTTCTGGTTTTCTTTTACAAATTCCAGATAAGGAACAAGATACTCCTCTGTAACCAGAACCAGTTCCTCCAGAGAACAGGTTTCAATTCGCTCCTTCGTGATCCTCTTGTCCGCATCAAAATAGCTTTTCATATGTTCCATTACATAAGTAAGACTCTCTTCCAGCAAATCTCCTATGCTCTCATAATGAAGATAAAAGGTTGAGCGATTGACTCCTGCTTTTTCACAAATCTCTTTGATGGTTATAAAATCATAATCTTTCTTTTCAAGTAAAGCCTGATCCATTAACACGGCGGTATTATAATATTTACTTTCTGATTTATTCATAATACCACCCTTCCGTTACTCTTCTGTGCTGATTTCATTTGCCAGCATCATAATATCTGATGCGTACTTCTGTTTGCCATTTTCTCTTATTTTTCTGTAAATCGGATAGTTAATACCTACCCCTGCAAGACCGATCATTCCGATAATAATACCTATCACAAATGAAAACGTACTTCCATTGCCGATTACTTTCATAGACAGACACATTCCTGCACCTAATATCAATGATGCTGCTATGCCTAGAGAATAAGCAAAAACTTCCGCCGGAAGTTTTGCCTTTCTATCAAGTTTTTTGAGTGCTATGACCTTGGACGTCTTCTTCGGTGCATATTCATTTGCGATTGCCTCTGCATAAATCTTATCTGTGTTCATTCCAAATACCTCCGTATAGTTATTTTGTACCTTAATTATACGGGTAGGCTTTATTAAATTGAACAACACCGCTGTCAATTTATGTCGATTTCAAAAGTAAGAGTTCTTTATATTTCTGTAAAAACATACCGGTAAGTAATATCTGTTCCCTGCAGGGTAATGATGACATCTCCATTTTCAAGATGTCCAGATTTCACATTCTGATAATCCGTCGGATGTTTTTTTTGAATATACTCCTGCAGGGAATTCACTTCAATCTCTTCAATACTCCTGTCTGCTCCTCGGCTTCCGCCGCACGCATTGATAATTTCTTTCATCACTTCATATTCTTTCATACGCAGTTCTCCTGTTCTTCGCATTCCTACGATACGAAAATTTATGATTATATTTTATCCTTTTAGCAAATTATTCGTAAGCGTTTTTTCATAGGCAAAATAATTTTCAGCAATTTATCCATTTTGTCGATTCCTGATTTGTATATTTCACCCCATATTCCGTGTTTTGAACATTCATATCCTATGGCTAATCTGCCGATTGATCAGCCAGAGCAGAAGAAACAGAAGCATCCAAATCAATACCTGATTCAGTGGTATATAGCTTTTTATCAGATCTCCCATCGCTGTTGTAATTGCCATCGACAGTATGAGATAAAACAGGTATAGATGACTCCATGTTTTCTTCACTGCTTTGAGGATCTCTATACCTGCAATCCCTAAAACTACTGTGCCTGTAAGTGCAATGAAAATAGCTGCCCGGCCCGTATAAGTCACCAGTGCATTCCACAGGTTCAGAGGAAGCAACAACGCTTCCTCCAAGTCCATAAGCAGGGAGTGGTTTTTCACCATTCCAAGCGACAGCGTCACAATCATACCAACTGCCCATATCATTTCCCGGGGTTGTGCTTTTTCCTGAATCTCTCTGGTTTTGGCAGTCATGCTCTGGATTCTTTTGTCGGCATTTTTCTGTATCTTCCATACCTTCTGCTCTGCATCACGCTCCCTCCCTTTTGCCCTTTGGATGGCATTTTTGCTTTTTTCTTCTGCCACTCTCACCGCTTCCACGCAGGACATGTTTACCAGCTACTCCAATTTACAGTTCCGGGCCCGAACGTCTTTTACTTCTGCGATTAAGCTCTCTTGCTCTTTTCTCTGCATCAAACCGTTGTTGCTGCGCAAGGCGTCGTTGTTGCTCGTCAGCAATCGATTGATTCTCTGCACCTCGGATAATTCTTGTCTCAGATTTTGATTTTCTTCGGTCAGTTTCTGATTCCCTGACAAGACTTTCTGTAGCTCGGTTCGCAGTTCTTGCCTGTTCAAGAAGCTCATCTCCAATTGTTTTCTCAGATACTCTTCGGCTGCTGTCGTATGCACCTGCAGCGATTGTGGTATCTTCGGCTGCTGCTCCTGCATATTGTTCTTCTGTTCTTCGTTTGCTTTCTCGATTACATTCATTTAAGATTGCCTCCTTACTGATGTCCAGACGGAAGGTTTTGGAGAGGTTGCTATCCCGCACCTTTTGTCCCTGCTCATTCTGGAAAGTGATGTGCTTGCGCCTGTCACTCCAGTTCACCTTCCATCCGGATTTTTCCATTCGCCTGATAAATTCTTCTTTGCTAAAACACCCTTTGATCGCCTTAATAAATGCGATGGCACATTCCGTGAGATAGCTTTTTGCCTTTTCGTTTTGGATCAGGTTATATTTGTCTTTGCTCCATGCCGTCAGCGTTCCGTTTTCCATAGGAGTTCCATTAAAATGCCTGCCTTTCTCTGCCACGGATAAGTCCCGTTCCTTACACATTCGGTTGGTCAGTTCTTTCATACGCTCCAGATCTTTTCTGGTGTTATGCAGCCTGCGCCCATCCTCGAAACTGACGGTATTGGTGACCAGATGGCAATGAATATGTTCTTTGTCCTTATGCACTGCCACCACCGTCTGAAAGCCCTGAAACCAGTTTTCTGCAAATTCTTTTCCAAACTCAAATGCCTGTTCCGGCGTGATGGCTTCATCTTTATGCCAGGAGATGATGTTGTGGGCATACATCCGTCCGGAATCCTTATCCCATATGCGTTTTTCTTCCAGGAAGGACCGGTAGACCTGATCGTAATCTATGCCCTCCTTGTCATAAGGGCCGGTAACATATACCAGCTGTTCATTTGTCTTATCTGTTCTCAGGACATATTCCAGACAGTTTCTCATTGCCCCGTGGGTCTTTGTTGACTTATTGACTGTCTTATTGATTGCCATAGACTTTCACTCTCCTTTCTCTGGTTGTTTATTTCCGTGTGCATCTGTTCCAACTCATATAATACCGGAATTCTTCCGGAGGCATTTGCCTGATGTGCCAACTGATTCAGATTGGTTGCCATGCCCCGTATCTGACGAATCAGTTCTGCCAGATGTCGGTTCATGATCTTCAGTTCTTCGATTCCTTCGGCCGGTACCAGCTTTGTTTCCTGAATAGCAGCGATTAGCACTGCCTGCTGTGTCTGACCGGATTCTGCTACTTTCTTTTGGAGCAGTCCGTATTCGACATCATTCAGCCGGATGGTAACTGCGTGGTTTCGTTTTCTCATAGGCTTTTGTCCTTTCTTTTTTGCTTTTAAACATGTCCGTATCCGGACGATTAGCGGGTTCCAAGGGGCGCAGACCCTGGCAAGTTTAAGACCACCGCAGGTGTGTCTGGTGCAATGTGGCTTGCCACTTTGCGAAACTTGCCTATCATCCGCCACAACGTCCAGGGGATTTGGAGATGTGTGTCCGGCGTGAATGGAAGTGCTCCGTGGGAGCAGTTCTTTTCCTGCCGGTCACGCTTCGGAAAATCCATGGTATCCTCGCCCGGGATGATAGTGGTTTTTGGCATTGCGGCTTTGCCGGTAATGCGAAAGCGGCTTCTCCACATGAAAGAGAATACCGGTATCGGATGACAGGATCAGGAGCAATGCTGCTTTATACTTCCTGCACTGCTGCTAATTTTCTTTTTTCCTGCAGTTTCCTCCGCTTACTGCTAATCTGCAAAAAAATAACAGCAATGTCTTTGACCGCTCCTGTCCCGGTTCTGCACACTGCTGTTACCAGTATTTTTACTGTCATTTTCTTTCTATCATGCTATTCGTTGCAAATTTCTGGCAGTCTTAAAAGCTGTCGGCAAAATCCAACGCTGCGTCTTCCGCTTCTTCAATCTCCTGCTGTTTCTGCATCTCCCAAGCCTGATTAGCCTGAAGATTATCGTTTTCTTTTTCATAATCCCATTTCCCGGTATTTTCTGAATCCACTCCTCTTGGCATATGCTGCAAGAGCTGGAACATATGCTCTGCAATCATAAGCGGCACTGCATTTTCCAGCTGTTTCTCAAATTTGGAAAGCAGGCTGTCCAGAAAGACATCTTCCTTTTCCCTTGTTTCCAGATAGGGATCCTCCTCCAGTTTCTCCTTCCGGTCAAAATAATCATTGAGTGCTGCAACTACGGCTCTGCTGTAGGATTTGTATTCTTTCCGATCCATGTTTTGCAGGTGTTCCCACGCTTTCCGATCTGATTCCTCTAACAGGTTCAGCCGGATATTCGTATTGATGATTTTCCGTTCCTTTCTCATGACACTCCTCCGTTCTTACGCAGTTTTCTGGCTGCCAGCATCTCATAGCCTTTTGCTGTAGCACAGATATCATTGATCACCGTCACTCTACCCTTCTCATACTGGCCAAAGTTCTCAAGCATACAGCCACCCCCGCCAACTACATACAGTCGCATCAGTTCCGGATTATACTCATGTTCCCGGAGCTTCCGAAAAATCTCTGCGGTATATTTCCTGGCTGCTTCCTGAATCACATACAGATACCTTTCTCCAATATCCGCTGTTCCGTGCCGGATCATCTGCTCAACCACCAGATCATCCGCTACTGTACCAAGCTGCTTCAGCATACTTTCCCTGACCGCCAGAATACACTGATTTGTGCCGTATTTCTCGGTATAGCATTTCTTTTCCACCGGGCGGCAATCATTGATATACATGATGTTCATGGTTCCATTCCCGATATCCGCAAGCATATTGACACCTTTAAAATCCCGGAGTTTCTCTGCCACCGCAGCAAACCCCTGCAGAAAGATATCTGCTCCCGCAAATTCTACATGAAACTGTTTGCCTCGGAATGTAAAATCTACACTCTCATGCTGCAAAAGATACGCTCTGAATGCCTCTTTCTGCTCACCTACCCATGTCAGCGGAAGTCCAGCCGCCAAATGTACCTTTGCCCGGTAAATCCCGGCAATATGCAGTTCTCGGGCAATGGCAGCAAGTGTCAGGATGTAATAATCATCATCCATCATCTTTTCCGCCAGAAACTCCTTGTGTTCCTCTCCGATCTGATAGTAAATCCCATCATAGATCAGAAGGTTGTTCTGGAAGGTTGGTTCCTTTTCGTATCTGGTCACACCTGTCCGGAAACAGGTATTTGCGGTCTTGATATTCCCATAACCATAACGCTTTCATTTGCTGTTCCATTTCTTCTCATCATCTTCATATAGTGTTCCTCATCTTTCTGTTTGTGATTATTTTTTAGTTACAAATCCAACCCGGTCAGATTTGACCGAGTTCAATTTTTCTAAAGAGCCGGTTCCATTTTATCCATCACATCCGTCTTATTCTCATCAGTCTCACTCAAAAATAAGTGATTGATACGATAAGATATTTTATAGATAGATAATTGATTGCTTAGTATTTCATCCCATAAATACTTTATAGTGTCGGATTCACCAATACTGGATTTTCCGTCGTTGGCTTATCCTGACTGCTGAAGTTCCCATATTGGAATTCCAGACGTGCATAAATGGGACTTCTGGAATGCAACATTTTTGCTGTCCGGGCTTCCAATTATTTGAAGGCAGGTCTACAAATGGTTTGTGTCCCTACTCCTGCATTGATCCAAGCGGCACTTCACGGACAATATATTCGGTATCCGTATAGCATCCGTTTTCATCACGCAGCCTGTGTCTCTCTACATATCCCTGATGTTCCAGCTCCTTTAATGCCGATCTCACCGAATCAATGCCGTCCCTGCTGAGGGTTGCAAGCCCTTTTACGTTATAATTCCAGTTATCCGGCAGACTGAGCATCACAGATAGAAGTCCTTTCGCCTTTAACGTCAGTGTCTTATCCTTCATGTGATGATTACACATAACCGTAAAATTCTTTGTTTTCTCAACTCTAAACACCTGTGACATATTGCTTCACCTCTTTCTTTGGTAAAGAAAAAGATGCAAACATCACTGCCTGCACCTTCCATTTTATTCCATATTCTATTTTTCATAATCCACCCTGCCTCAGGGCTTTCTCTTGCAATTCTGCGAATCATCTAATCCATTACACATAAATCAGCTCCGCCAGAATGATTTCCTCGGCAATCGCTTTATGTCGGTTCGTCACCTGAACCCATGCCATCTGACCTGCCGCCTTATCCGGCAATGAATCTGATACTTCCAACAGTTTCAAAATCACCTCCTCCCGTTCCCTTGCAATTCTGTCTACCTCGAGTAAATGCTCTCCCAGTTTCTCCTGCAAAAGCAGACTCTGATACCTCGCCCTGCAGTGTTCTTTGAGATAGCTTCTCCGAAGAAATCCATACTTACCAATCTGCTCTGTCTGTGTTTCAGATTTTAAGACAATGTTTGGAATCAGATAATCTCCAACCTGACGGTACGTTCCGCCCATCTGTTCAAATAAACTTTTTTCTCTGTTCATAGCTTTTGCACTCCTTTTCTCATACATTTCATTATTAACGAGTTTCCTGTCATTCTGGCATTATCCTCTGGATTTGAGATTTTTCTGCGCCCAGCCTTTCAGCAGTTTTTCTATCAGTTCTGTCTGCTGCGCCGGGGTATAATCTGATGGGAAATATCTGCTGACCCTTTCAAGGGGTATCTTAATCTGCTCCCTCTGGTTCGGCTTCATTTCCTGCAAAACTTCGTATATTTCGTCTACATCCAGATTCCCCTGCTGGCTCATCCGTTTTAATCGGTTTGCCTGTGACAGATTCGGGACACATTGCTCCAGATCCATCACTGCATGAAGCTCATACTGTTCTTCCTCGGTCAGAAAAGAAAGTTCCACTGCTGAACGTATTGCAAGTTCTTCCCTGTCAACCATATCCAGAAGCTTTGGTATCAGATTTGTCAGCCGGATGTATCGCTTGATTTGCGTGACACTCTCCCCGACTATTTTCGCCAGTTGCTCATTACTTCGATACCCCTCTGCAGATTTTGTTTTTTGTATCGTAATTTTTCCCTGCTCCGATACCTCTGCTTCCAATGCAGTTACCTCAGCCAGCTCCTCCGCAAACTTCGGTTCCAATGGGTCCGATGTCTGATCTTTTCGCTTTCCCTGCCGATTCATTGCCTGTAATCGCATTTTGTACGCAAACGCTTTCTCGCTGGGCAGAATTTTTTCTCTTTGCAGGTTACTGTCGATCATCGCAATGACCGACTGGTCATTATCCATGTTGCAGATGATAGCTGGGACTTCTTCGATATCAGCCCAAATAGCAGCTTCTTTTCTTCGATGCCCTGCTATCACTTCATATCCTTCTCCATTTGGATTTTTCGAATCAGAAGCGGCACTAAGATACCCTCCTGCTCTATGCTCCTACGCAGTTCAAAAAGTTCCTGATTTCGTTCCACCTTAAACGAATGTCCTTTAAAATCATGTAATTCTTCGATTTTCACCATTCCAATACCTGCACCCGAATCGACACTTACTGATGAACACATCACTTTCTTTTTTGTCATTTCACTTTTCCTCCTGATTCTGAATATAAGAAAAGGACGCTTACCTTTCAGAAAAATCCTGAAAACAAGCGTCCTTTCGGCTCTTATCTCAAATATTCAGTTAGAAATATTACATCAAGATTCATATGTCCACTCATACCACGTGCAGAACTGCCGACACCTCGATACCGTCCATAATCTGCTTTTTTCGTCCCTGATTGCCTGTCGGTGCAAAACTCATATACCTCGCAAAGTGCCTAAAACTAAGGACTTCTACGAATTCGCCCGATATAGACAACATACCGTCTCAACGGTACTTTCGTTGTCCCAACAAAGTTCCTGTGTTTCCCTGTCTCCAAAATATACCGGAAAACGGAACTTTATGTGCTTCAGGAATCTGCCATCTGGCTGCTCCTGCTCGTAAATGTCCACCTGTTCTACAAAACTGTTAAGAAATTCTTTCTTCTCCAGGTCGGTGAACTTATCATATAGTTTATCAAAATATAAAAGAAATTGATAGACGTTTTCTTCTGATATTTTCTGTTGCCGGATATTCAGCAGGCGGTTCTTGACTTCTTCTATACTGTTCTCCACGCCTTCAATCTCATCATACAAACGGTATAACCTAGTCTCCATATCCTGATATTTCTTCTCATAGAATTTATCCATGATATCCAGACTGTCCATCTGCTGTCCAAGTCTTGCTTTTGCTCCGGTCAGTTGTCGGTGCTGTTTTTCCAGTCCTTCAATCTCTTTTTCTATTTCTTCTGTATCTATTCTTGAGCCGATTTTATTCAGAATTGCTTCTTCAAATTTAGGATTCTTCACTAGTTTCCGAATAACTTCTTCCACGGCATTGTTAATCTTCTCTTCGCTCCATTGTTTACGATATCCACATTTATGACCATCTACCAGGCGACGATGTTTGCAGGCATAATAGAAATAATCCTTATATAAGGTTCCGTCTTTCTTTTTCTTTCGGTTCACGTTCCCATACATACCGCTTCCACATAACGGGCATCTCAATATTCCGGATAAAATATGCTCATGATCGAGACTATGTGTCTTTTCATATTTCACACCTGTTTTTTCCCGTTTTTGATGAGCCAGCTCCCAGTCTGTTTCTGAAACAATCCCTTCATGGATACCATCGTGCAGCATATAATTTTCCTGCTTTACAATGCGATATTCATTTCTTGTACCAGAAACTTTCTCGTTTTTCCTTCGTCCATAAGCCAGCTTTCCACAGTATACCGGATTATCCAGAACGCCTTTTATAAATGATGCGGCAAATGCGTCCAGTGTATTATTCTGTCGTTTTTTCTTTTTATATCCATGCTGGTTCAGCCATGCAGCAATCGCAGAGATTCCCATATTGGTATGAATAAATTTGTCATAGATCAGACGAATAATCTCTGCTTCGTCCTCTGCAATCTGCAATTCTCCATTTACCAATTCATAGCCATATGGAGCAAATCCACCGTTCCATTTTCCTTCCCTGGCTTTCTGCTTACGTCCCTCCATTGTCTGAACAAGGATATTCTCTCGTTCAATCTCTGCCACCGCAGACAGAACAGAAATCATCAGCTTTCCACTATCTTTTGAGCTGTCAATTCCATCTTCAACACAGATCAGATTCACTCCAAAATCCTGCATCCTCTGCAAAGAATTTAAAACATCTGCCGCATTACGACCAAATCTGGAAAGCTTGAACACTAGTACAAACTGCACCTCATCTGTGCCATTCTCAATATTATCCAACATTCTCTGAAATTCCGGTCTGCCCTCTACGCTCTTTCCAGACTTACCTTCATCGGAATACTCATTTACGATTTCCATATTCTGAAATTCCGCATATCTCTTGAGTTTTTCTTTTTGAGCATCCAGACTGTAGCCATCCACCTGCATGGTTGTGGATACTCTGGTATATATATCGCATTTAATCTTTTTATTCACTTTTCCTCCTCTCCTCAGAACATCCCAACGCAATTTCCAACAATTCCGTTGCAACTTGTGGATTTCTGATACGCATTAAGTTATCCCAGACATCTGCTTTTCCTAGAAGATTCATCCCACCATGCCATACTATTTCATCATCAATAACGGCAAAGCATTCTTCTACTTCTGTTCTTGTTATCACATTTATTCCTACCAATTGCATTATTCTGATTAATTCATAACATACATCCGACTTTCCGTAAGTAATATCTTCCGGATCTGTTGTAATAACTGTGACCTTTACCCCTACTTCCTGTCTCTTCTTGATTAGTAATAAAAATCTGTCAATTTTATCTTGTCTGATATCCGGACTGGAAATTACCACCATTTTTTCAGACTCTACAATATCTTGCTCAAATTTTTCGGTATAATTTACAGAATCAAATATTGCATTTATTATTTGTTTAGAATGCAACTCTTGCGTCCAGATTGAAAATCCCATCTTCCTATATGTTCTC
>NZ_CABVDF010000081.1:0-11167 GCF_902497045.1 uncultured Blautia sp.
TAATAAAAGGAAAGTGAATTATAAAAAAGTAGTATTTTACAAAAAGAAGGAGTATCCTATGACAAAAAAACAGCGTGCTCTGGAGGTGATCCAGAGATTGAAAAACGAATATCCGGATGCAGACTGTACCCTGGATTATGATCAGGCATGGAAGCTTCTGGTAAGCGTCCGTCTGGCAGCGCAGTGTACAGATGCCAGAGTCAATGTGGTAGTGGAGGATCTTTATGCAAAGTATCCGGATGTGGCCTCTCTTGCGGCAGCACAGCCGGAGGAGATCGAAGCAATCGTAAAACCCTGTGGCCTTGGAAAAAGTAAGGCCAGGGACATAAGCGCCTGTATGCGGATCCTTCATGAACAGTATGCGGATCATATACCGGAAACGTTTGAAGAACTTCTGAAGCTTCCGGGAGTGGGAAGGAAAAGTGCAAATCTGATCATGGGAGATGTGTTTGGCAAGCCAGCCATTGTAACAGATACCCACTGCATTCGTCTGACAAACCGTATCGGTCTGGTGGACAACATCAAAGAACCAAAAAAAGTAGAGATGGCTTTGTGGAAGATCATTCCTCCGGAAGAGGGCAGCGATTTCTGTCATCGTCTGGTATTTCACGGGAGAGAAGTGTGTACCGCACGGACAAAGCCTCATTGTGACAGATGCTGTCTGGAAGATATCTGTAAGAAAAATATATAATTGAATATACAAAATTGATCTGCAGAGAAAGGAGAAACAATATGGCATTGTCAGCGGTACATCATGTAGCCCTGCTGGTCTCAGACTACCAAAAATCCAGAGAGTTTTATGTGGATAAGCTGGGTTTTCACATTGTAAGAGAAAACTTTCGTAAAGAAAGAGGAGATTATAAGCTGGATCTGGAACTGGATGGAGTGGAACTGGAGATTTTTGCTCCGGCAGAAAAGGATACGGAACATAAGCTGCATCCGGAACGGCCGGATTTTCCCGAGGCATATGGACTCCGGCATCTGGCTTTTACAGTAACAGATATCGAAAAAACAGCCGCAGAGCTTCAGGCAAAGGGAATTGAGATGGAGCCCATCAGAGTGGATGAATTTTCCGGCGGAAAATTTACATTTTTTAAAGATCCGGACGGACTGCCTCTGGAGCTGCATGAATAAAATCTGACAGAAAGAGAAAGTGGTGGACAAATGCGAAAGCAGAAGCGTGTAGAAGATTCCCGTACAGAGAATACATACCTTATCATGCCCAAACATATCAACGGATATGGAAGGCTGTTCGGGGGGATATTACTGCAGTGGATCGACGAGGTGGCCGGAATTGTGGCTCACCGCCATGCAGGGAGTATTGTAACAACAGCCTGTGTGGATAATCTTAATTTCAAGGCCGGAGCTTATCTGGGAGATACGGTGGTACTGATAGGAAGAATGACTTATGTAGGAAAAACTTCCATGGAGGTTCGCGTAGACACCTATGCGGAGGATGCAGACGGAACTCGAAGGATGATTAACAGAGCCTATGAAGTTCTTGTGGCATTAGATGAAAATGATAAAAAAATAGAAGTGCCGGGTCTTATTGTGGAGACAGAGGCGCAAAGGGCCGAGTGGATCGGCGGGGAAAAAAGATATGAGCTGAGGAAACAGCGGCGTAAAGAGGGATTTTAAAAGGCTGGGGCGATTATTCGTCCCAGCCTTCGTAAAACCGGATATTTACAGAAATATTTCTTACAATATCCCCCTCCTGAAGATTCATATCTTCCGGATCTGTGACAGAGGGGAGGTCACAGTCTTCTTCCGACAGTTCCAGAGAAATCCAGTCATTAGCAGCTTCGTTTGCCTTATCGATGGCATCGTCTAACGTGTCGCCTTCTGCGTGGCAGTCTTCCAGATCGGGAAAAAATCCATAATAAGTGCCGGTTTCAGTTTTGCGGAAAACCGCTGGATATATAAATTTCATAAATGCCTCCTGTTGCCCTTACGGGTAATTCTGAATATTATTTTATCATATCTGCAGGATTATGGAAGAGGTAAAATTTTGCAGGGATCCGTATTGTACTTATAATCTTAAATAAGTTACAATAAAGATCAGGATATGGATAATACATGGAAAGGAGAGGGGACAAATGATAAAATTGATTGCCAGTGATCTGGACGGAACCCTTCTTACAGATAAAAAAGAACTGTCGAAGGTCACAAGAGAGGCTCTTGATATGGCGATCAGTAATGGGATTTATATGATTCCGGCTACTGGCAGATCGTTTAAGGCAGTGCCTGATATGATAAAAAATTATCCGGGAGTGGAGTATGTGATCACCTCAAACGGAGGTGTCATTTATTCCGTGTCCAAAAAAGAAAGAATCTATCAGTGCCTTTTGGAGGCAGAATCAGCAGTAAAAATATTGAAAATGGAAAGACCTGCCAATGTGGTAATGGAGATTTTTATCAAGGGTATTCCTTATTCGGAAGAAGCATACGTTCTGGAACCGGAAAAGTATGGGGCTACACAGTACGGAGCCAGATATATAAAGGAAACAAGAATTCCTATAAAAAATATAGAGGAATTTGCACAGGAACATCAGGAAGAGCTGGACAGTATGGCATTTGTCTGCCGGGATATTGAAATAAAAAAAGCTTTGTGGAAAAAGCTGGAGCAGGAAATTCCTGATATTTATGTAACTTCATCTGTAGGACATCTTCTGGAGATCGGACATAAAAATGCTGGAAAGGGAAACACGCTTCTTTATCTTATGGAGCAGCTTGGTGTAACTCCGGAAGAAGCCATGGCTTTTGGAGATGCAGATAACGACAGTTCCATGCTGAAAGCGGTGAAATATGGAATTGCGATGGACAATGGGACAAAAGCATGTAAGGCTGCTGCGGCTTTTATAACAGCCTCCAATGAAGATGACGGGGTGGCAAAAGCGATATATCGGTTTTGCAGCCAATAATGTAAATATTTTATTACAAGTTTTTGACTGCTGCAGAAAATTTGATGTTTTACATGGGGGGAAAAGAGGAGTATACTGGGGCTGAAAAATAAAAGATTCAGGAGGATGGTACAGTGGACAAGATCAGACATCAAACCTCAGAAACTTTTCGGCTCAGCGCTCTTCTGGCATTGTCAGGAGGATTTCAGGACGCGTATACTTATAATGTAAGAGACGGCGTTTTTTCAAATGCCCAGACGGGAAATGTGGTGCTTATGAGCCAGAATCTTATGATGGGACAGTGGGGAAAGGCGCTTCATTATCTGTTTCCTGTAGTGACTTTTGCACTGGGAGTTCTGGTGGCAGAGGGGATCCGCTATCGGTATCAGAAGACGAAAAAGATTCACTGGAGACAGATCGTAGTGGCTTTGGAGACTGCAATCCTGTTTCTGGCAGGTTTCATTCCAAAAAGCTTCAATATGGCAGCTACTATGCTGGTTTCTTTTGCCTGTGCCATGCAGGTACAGACATTTCGAAAGGTGCATGGCTATGGTTATGCAAGTACCATGTGTATTGGAAATTTAAGAAGCGGAACAGAAAGTCTGGCTCTTTATATCAGAGAAAAAAAGCCGGGAGCACTAAAAAAAGCAATTCATTATTATGGGATTATTTTTGTGTTTGCTTTAGGTGCAGGTCTGGGAGGAATTGTATCTGTCTCTGTAGGACTGCCTGCGATCTGGGTATCATCGGTACTTCTGGCCGTGGCATTTCTTATGATGAACAGAGAAAAAATGTGATCTGCGGGTTTCATATCTGATGAAAAAAGGCGCAAAGCAGGTGATACTATGGAATTTCAACATGAACTGATCATCCCCAATGAGGGACTGCCTTTTAAGATTTTTTTATTTGAAGGTGGAAGAGGGAACTATATCAGGGAAAAACACTGGCATACATCTATTGAGATTTTTGCAGTGCTGGAGGGCGAACTACTTTTTTATATCAATAATGAAAAATATCCTCTTCATGCAGGAGAACTTTTAATAGTGAATGCAAATGAGATCCATTCGGTAAATGCACTGAAGGAAAACAAAACAGCTGTAATCCAGATTCCTTTGCGGCAGTTTGAGAACTACTTTACCGCCCAGCAGTTTATCCGTTTTGAAGGCGGGATCCACAGAGAGACAGACAGTGGGAATCCTTCGGACCGACGGCTGATCTCTCTGGTACAGCGGCTTTATAATGTATATACAGAGAGAAGGAACGGATACGATTTCAGGACAATTTCTCTGTATTATGAGCTTTTGTATCTTATGGTGACACAGTACCGGGTGACTGAAGTAGAAGAGATGGAACTGCGGCATAACAGGCATTTAAGTTCTTTGTCCAGGATAACGACCTATATGAGAGAGCACTACAGGGAGGAACTGAAGCTTTCTGATCTGGCAGAGATGTTCGGGTATTCAGATGCCTATCTTTCCAGAATGTTCCGGGAATATGCAAAGGTCAATTTTAAGACATATCTGCAGGATATTCGGACAGCATATGCCTATCGGGATCTTTTGAATACAGACCATACTATCGGGCAGATTGCCATGGATAATGGATTTTGCAGCAGCAGGGGATTTGCCAAGGATTTCAAAAAAAGATATGGAATTCTTCCAAGTGAGACAGAGCGCAGAGGAAAAAATAGAAAGAATATAAATGAATAAGTACGTTTTTTTATCTTAAAATAAAAATGTCAAGAAAGTGCTGTAAATCAGATAAAAAAAGAGACGAAAAGCATGCCCGTTTGTGGTATGCTTTTTTTGCAGCAGAAAAGTTACTGCAAAATAAAGCACATTTTTATTGAAAAACGCTCCGCAAGGATGCAGTCAGATGCATAAGGAGGAATCGTAATGAAAATTCAAAAGGTAACAGACAGTTCCTTCCGAAAATACGGAAAAGTGCTGGAAGGATATGATTTTACCGGTCTTTTGAAAGAGATGAAGCACATGCCGGTACCGGAGGAGGTTGTGTATGTTCCCTCTGTGGATGAACTGGAAGCCTTGGATGTGGCAAAGGAGCTGCAGAACAGAGCCTTTGGGGGACTTCCTATTCAGATAGGATACTGTAATGGACATAATAAAAAGCTGAACGCAGTAGAATATCACAGAAATTCAGAGGTGAATGTAGCCGCCGCAGATCTTGTTCTACTGATCGGAGAACAGAAGGATATTGAGGATGATTTTACCTATGATACAGCTAAGATAGAGGCTTTTCTGGTTCCGGCAGGGACAGCTGTAGAGGTATATGCCACTACGCTGCATTATGCTCCGTGTAATGTAAACGAGAGCGGCTTTCAATGTGTGGTAGTTCTTCCGAAAGGGACGAATACGGAACTTAATTTTCAGCCGGGAAACATCGGTGAGGATGTGCTGATAACAGCAAAAAACAAATGGCTGATCGCCCATGAAGAAGCAGGAATTGAAGGAGTTTTTTGTGGTTTGAAGGGTGAAAATATCACCATTGATTAAGTGAAATATATGATAAAAAATCACAGGTAACTACAGTGATATCAGTGAAGAAAATGGAGGAAAAATCATGAATAACATGCCAGAAGTAAAAGTAGGAATCGTTGCAGTCAGCAGAGACTGTTTCCCGGAAAGCCTTTCTGTAAACAGAAGAAAAGCGCTTGTAGAAGCTTATTCAAAGAAATATAATGCAGAGGATATCTATGAATGTCCGGTGTGTATCGTGGAGAGTGAGATCCATATGGTGCAGGCTCTTGAAGATATCAAAAAAGCAGGATGTAATGCTCTTTGCGTATATCTTGGAAACTTTGGACCGGAAATCTCTGAGACACTTCTTGCAAAGCATTTTGACGGACCGAAAATGTTTATTGCAGCAGCGGAGGAAACACAGAATGACCTTTGCCAGGGTCGTGGAGACGCATACTGCGGTATGCTGAATGCCAGCTACAACCTGCAGCTTCGTAATGTAAAAGCATATATTCCGGAGTATCCGGTAGGAGACGCAGAGGACTGCGCAGACATGATCCATGAGTTTCTGCCGATCGCAAGAGCAATCGAGGGACTGAATAACCTGAAGATCATCAGCTTTGGACCGCGTCCGTTAAACTTCCTTGCATGCAACGCGCCGATCAAGCAGCTTTACAATATTGGAGTTGAAATTGAGGAGAACTCAGAACTTGATCTTTTTGAAGCATACAATAAACATGCGGGAGATGAGCGTATTCCGGCTGTTGTAAAAGAGATGGAAGAAGAGCTTGGCGAAGGAAATAAAAAACCGGAGATCCTTGCAAAACTGGCACAGTATGAGCTGACTCTGAAAGACTGGGTAGAGGAACACAGAGGTTACCGCAAATATGTGGCTATTGCAGGAAAATGCTGGCCTGCATTCCAGACACAGTTTGGTTTTGTTCCATGCTATGTAAACAGCCGTCTTACTGCACAGGGCATCCCGGTTTCCTGTGAGGTTGATATTTACGGTACATTAAGTGAGTTCATCGGAACAGTAGTCAGCCAGGATGCAGTTACTCTTCTTGATATTAATAATTCTGTTCCGAAGGATATGTATGAGGAGTCCATTAAAGGAAAATATGACTATACTCTGAAAGATACTTTTATGGGATTCCACTGTGGAAATACTGCTTCCGGCAAGCTGGTTTCCTGTGAGATGAAATATCAGATGATCATGGCAAGAGCGCTTCCGGAGGAAGTGACACAGGGTACTCTTGAGGGAGATATTAAACCGGGAGATATTACTTTCTATCGTCTTCAGAGCACTGCAGATAACAAGCTGCGCGCTTATATCGCGCATGGAGAAGTACTTCCGGTTGCCACAAGATCCTTTGGTTCTATCGGTGTGTTTGCTATCCCGGAAATGGGACGTTTTTACCGCCATGTACTGATCGAGGGAGGCTATCCGCACCATGGTGCAGTTGCTTTCGGCCATTATGGAAAGGCTTTGTTTGAGGTATTTAAATATATTGGTGTTCCTGTTGAGGAAATCGGCTATAACCAGCCTAAGGGAGTAAGATATCCTACAGAAAATCCATGGGGATAATCGGGGATACGCATACTGACATAATAGAATTCTGACATAAATACACGCTGCTTACAGCAGGAAATATACGTCCCGGGGAAACCCGGGATGTGTAGTTTAAAGAAAAATATACAGAAAATCGGACTGCAATAAAAGAAAGGAATCAGACTATGTACTATATAGGAATCGACCTGGGGACCTCTGCAGTAAAGCTTCTGCTTATGGAGGAATCCGGAAAAATCTGTAATATCGTATCAAAAGAGTATCCTCTTTACTTTCCTCATCCGGGCTGGTCAGAACAGAACCCGGAAGACTGGTTTACACAGAGCATGGAGGGAATGAAGGAGCTGACAAAGGATATTGACCGTAAAGAAGTAGCCGGGATCGGATTTGGCGGACAGATGCACGGTCTTGTAACTCTGGATGAAAATGATCAGGTAATCCGTCCGGCGATTCTCTGGAATGATGGACGTACACAGGAGGAAACGGATTATCTGAACCATGTGATCGGCAAGGATAAATTGTCTGCTTATACTGCAAATATTGCTTTTGCAGGCTTTACCGCTCCGAAGATTTTGTGGATGAAAAAGAATGAGCCTGAGAAATTTGAAAGGATCGCAAAGATCATGCTGCCCAAGGATTACCTTGCTTACTGTCTGAGCGGATCCTTCTGTACAGACGTTTCTGATGCTTCCGGAATGCTTCTTCTGGATGTAAAAAAACGCTGCTGGTCAAAGGAAATGATGGAGATCTGCAGCGTAAAAGAGGAACAGCTTCCGAAGCTTTATGAGAGCTGGGAGGTTGTGGGAACCCTGAAAAAATCAATTGCAGAAGAACTGGGATTTTCTGAAAATGTAAAGGTTGTTGCCGGAGCCGGAGATAATGCGGCAGCTGCTGTGGGAACAGGAACAGTGGGAGACGGACAGTGCAATATTTCTCTTGGAACCTCCGGAACTATCTTTATTTCCAGTAAAGATTTTGGGGTGGATGAAAATAATGCCCTGCATTCCTTCTGTCATGCGGACGGCAGTTATCATCTGATGGGATGTATGCTGAGCGCTGCCTCCTGCAACAAATGGTGGGCGGAAGACATCCTTCAGACAAAGGATTTTGCAGCAGAACAGGCTCCGATCAGCAGGCTTGGAGAAAATCCTGTTTTTTTCCTTCCGTACCTGATGGGAGAGCGTTCTCCGCACAATAATCCGGATGCAAGAGGTGTGTTCTTTGGCATGTCTATGGACACTACAAGAGCCGACATGACTCAGGCGGTCCTGGAAGGCGTGGCTTTTGGGCTTCGTGATTCTCTGGAGGTTGCCAGAAAACTGGGTATTAATATCCAGCGTACAAAAATCTGCGGCGGTGGCGCCAAAAGTCCTCTCTGGAAAAAGATTATTGCAAACGTTATGAACCTGAAAGTGGATGTCCTTCAGGTAGAGGAAGGCCCGTCTATGGGCGGAGCTATGCTGGCGGCTGTAGGCTGCGGTGCATATCCTGATGTGGAGACCATCGTTAAAAAAATGGCTCAGGTGGTAGATACAGTAGAACCGGATCAGGAGCTGGTGGCAAAATATGAGGAGCGCTACCGGAAATTCAGGAAGCTTTATCCTGCAATGAAAGGATTGTTTTAGACTTTTAAATGCAGAAACCCCATCCGGAAAGGGTTCAACTCCGGATGGGGTTTCTTATATTACTTATAGAGTATCTATGAGTGACCGTGATTAGAACAGACCTGTGATCTTTCCGTTTTCGTCTACATCGATCTTTTCTGCAGCCGGAACTTTTGGAAGACCAGGCATTGTCATGATCTCGCCTGTAAGAGCTACGATAAATCCTGCACCGGCAGAGATCTTAAGGTTACGTACAGTTACTTCGAAATCTGTAGGAGCGCCAAGTTTGGTCTGGTCGTCTGTAAGGCTGTACTGTGTTTTGGCAACACAGATCGGGCAGTTGCCGAATCCAAGATCTTCAAGCTGTTTTGCCTGTTTCTGAGCGTTTGCTGTAAGAACAACTCTCTTGCCGCCGTAGATCTTCTGAACGATCTGGTTCAGTTTGTCTTCGATGGAGCCTTCCAACTCATAGGAGTATGTGAAATCATTTGGCTCTTCTACAAGACGGATAACTTCTTCTGCAAGTTTGATTCCGCCTTCGCCGCCTTTTGCCCATACTTCGGAAAGAGCAACGTTTACGCCAAGTTCTTTACATTTAGCTTCTACAAGATCAAGCTCTGCCTTGGTATCTGTCGGGAAAGCATTGATAGCAACTACACATGGAAGTTTGTATACGTTTGTGATATTGCTTACATGTTTCAGCAGGTTCGGGAGACCTTTTTCAAGAGCTTCCAGGTTCTCGTTGTTAAGGTCAGCTTTTGCAACACCGCCATTGTATTTCAGAGCACGAACAGTTGCAACTACAACAACAGCGTTTGGTTTCAGACCTGCCATACGGCATTTGATATCGAGGAATTTCTCTGCTCCAAGGTCAGCACCAAATCCAGCCTCTGTAATTGCATAGTCAGCAAGCTTCATAGCCATCTTGGTAGCTGTTACAGAGTTACATCCATGAGCGATGTTTGCGAATGGTCCGCCATGAACGATTGCTGGAACGTGCTCAAGTGTCTGAACCAGGTTTGGTTTCAGGGCATCTTTCAGAAGAGCTGTCATTGCGCCTTCAGCGTGAAGATCACCAGCTGTTACCGGTTTCTGCTCGGAAACTTTACCATATGTATATCCGATGATGATTCTGGAAAGACGTTCTTTCAGGTCTTTGATATCGCTTGCAAGACAAAGAACTGCCATGATCTCGGAAGCAACGGTGATGTCATAGCCGTCTTCACGAGGCATTCCGTTTGTCTTTCCTCCAAGTCCGTCTACTACGTTACGAAGCTGACGGTCATTCATGTCAACACATCTTCTCCATGTGATCTTTCTTGGGTCGATGTTAAGAGCGTTGCCCTGGAAGATATGGTTGTCGATCATTGCTGCAAGAAGGTTGTTAGCTGCACCGATCGCATGGAAGTCGCCTGTGAAATGAAGGTTGATATCTTCCATAGGAACAACCTGTGCATGTCCGCCGCCTGCTGCGCCGCCTTTTACGCCGAATACCGGTCCGAGAGACGGCTCACGAAGAGCTACCATAACATTTTTGCCAAGTTTCTGCATACCGTCTGCAAGGCCTACGGTAGTAGTGGTTTTTCCTTCGCCGGCCGGAGTCGGGTTGATAGCGGTAACAAGGATCAGTTTGCCGTCCGGTTTATCAGTTTCTTTCAGAAGATTATAGTCGATTTTTGCTTTGTACTTGCCGTACTGCTCCAGATACTTCTCGTCGATTCCTGCTTTTGCAGCAATCTCAGTAATTGGTTTCATTTCGCATTCCTGTGCGATTTCGATGTCACTCTTGAATCCCATAAGTTTGTTCTCCTTTCATAAGCGGAAGCCTTGGTAAAAAAAGGGCAGTATCTGAAGGTAAATCAAATACTGCCCAGACGGTCGGCTTCACTCTTCTCTGATTCCCCTGTGGTTTTCCACGTTTCCGTCAGTTGTCAGAGACGTTTTAAATTGATGATGAAATATTATCACAAAAAAGAATATTTGTCAATGGTTTGTCAAAAAATTGTCAAAAGCATATGTGTTCTTTGTACAGTGAGTACGAAAATATAAAGAAAGCTTTGTGTACACTGCACAAGTAAAATGAGGATTATCTGAATCAGGTCATGTTTCGCTCAGAAATTATTTTCTGCTTTCAGTAATCTGTGCCAGCAGCCGACAGCCATGAAAATACCAGGAAAGACGTTTGCTGCGAAGGTCAAAGAAGAAGCCGTTTCCGGTCTGGCTGTTAACAGCAACAGGAAGAAAGGATGACTTGTTTTTGGGGGATATAACAGTATCTGCGATAATAATGTTTATAGAAATATTTTTTAGCAGTTTTTTTGTATCAGCAGTGAGATTGTTTATATACATTACAAGGATCAGGCAGTATTTCTTCCTTTCCGGCGGATATGATCAAATCGGTCAACTTCCTGATCTATGGTTTCTTCCAGATTTTCGGATGGAGTCAGCCGAACATAATACTGAAAAAGAAAAACCCTATAATGAAAATCCTCTCTCCATCTGGAGCACTGCTCAAATGAAGTTCGGCGATCAAAAGTGCTATAAAGATTAATATATAGCTGATAAGTATACAGATTACTCCTGCAAAAAACTGATGAAGTTCCTGATTTTTTTTCG
>NZ_CABVDF010000082.1:0-11104 GCF_902497045.1 uncultured Blautia sp.
AAAACGAACTTAATTTTTTGCTAATTTAGGGTTGACTTTTCATAGCTGGTCTCCTTGCTATTTCTTCTGCAAATTTTATCCTTCAATCTGTTCAGCCAGTTTTTTTCCGCCTCTCTGACTTCACAGAGAACCACTGTTGTATTATCTCTTCCACCTTTTTTTAAAGCTCTGTCCAAAAGAAGCTCTACTGTTTCCTGAACCGATATTTCTCTGGTCAGGATATCTGCAATCTCTCCGTCAGACAGCATGTCTGTAAGACCGTCCGAGCAGATCAGATACCTCATTCCCGGTACTGCATCCAGCTTTGTCATTGAAGGTTCAAGCATCATATGATCTTCCGGAATTCCTACATATTGAACAAGAGGCGACTTTCCAAACAGAGATCCTCCCAGAACATGATCCTGCGAAACTCTTTTCAGCATTTCCTTCCCGGACTGATAGATCCTGCTGTCTCCAAGATTGCAGCCATAGGCTCCTTCCGGAGAAAACATAAGCATTGCAGCTGTAGTACCCATGCTGCGAATTTTATTTTCCTCACTGTAATCACAGACTGCCCGGTTCATTTCCATACATATTTCTTTCAAAAATCCCTCCGGATCTTTTGAAAACTGTCTTTTTTTCTGGCCATAGTATTCTCCGCAGGCATCGGAAGCCAGAAAGGACGCCATTTCCCCGCAGCTTTCGCCTCCCATACCGTCAAATACCGCCAGAAGCGGAAGTTCTGACTGTGAGATACTTCCGCTTCTGATATGATCCATTCCCTGGTTCTGTGCAGGAAGGGATTCTCCGCAGCACCAGAAGTTATCTTCATTATTATTTCGTACCTTGCCTATATGGCATACATAAGCGTATTCAATTCGATACGATACCTTCTGCCTCTCCAATGTTAATCTCCTGTCCTTTCTGCCGAAGTTCCCACATTCAGCTCCATAGCAAATTTTTCCGCATTATCCAGGTATTTTTCTTCTCTCTGCAAATACTCATGGTTGTTTGTTTCATTATCATGACATACGTTATTTTCATCTATCCAGCGTATCAGGTCTCCCTCATCATAATAATAAAGATTTACCTGCTGTTCTCCCTCTTTCAGTTCAGGAATGCAGTGATGATCTGCCCATATATAGGCAAAGAACAGTTCTCCCTCCCAATAATAGTATTCTTCATAATATCCGTCCTCTGAAAGCTTAGGATAGATCAGAACTTTCATTAATTCTGTTTCTGTTCCTTCTGTTTTCAGATAGCTGATCCGTCCTTCCTGTTCAGATCCGATCCAGTTATAATTATTCAAATTTTCTGTGATTTCCGTTGCCTGAGATGCAATCTTTTTCAAAGTATCCTGCAGTTTTTTATTTTCGGCTGATTCTACGGTTTCGGTTACCGACTGCTTCAGTCTTCTCAGTTCTGCGCTTTCTCTTACAAGCCATACACAGACCCCTATCACAACACAGACTGCAATGGTCATAACAATCACTGCCGCTACCAGAGGATTGAATTTCTTTTTTCTTTTTTTAACCGGAGAACCGCTGATTCTTTTTGCTGGTTTTCGGTCTGACTCTGATTTCTGTTCTTTTCGGGGTTCATTTGCCAAAACCTGTGAATATCTGTTATTTTCCACCTGTTTTCTTCTGTTTTCAGGCTCTTTCTTTACTTTTGGGACATTCTTTTTCTCTGATGCCTCTTTACGTGCAGTGTCCTGAGGCTTCTGATATTTCAAACTTTCAAGAGCATCCCGGAATTCTTCTGCTGTCTGATAACGGTCTTCTCTTCTATATGCACAGGCTTTACAGATTATCTGACTTAACCCATCTCCAGCCTCTGCGGGAGCAGGCAGTTCCTCTCCCGACATTCTCCGCGTCAGTGCACTTTCTTTATCCCGGTATGTGATCAGCTGTTTACCCAGACTGATAAACGGCAGACGATTATGATTTCTCAATTTATACAGCACGATACCCAATGAATAAATATCCACTCTGTGATCGTAATTTTCACCTTTATACATCTCAGGCGCCATATAAGAAAACGTTCCTTTTTTAGAAAGTCCGCTGGCATTGCGGTCAAGCTCTCTTGCTATTCCAAAATCCCCCAGCTTGAACTCTCCAAAACGGGATACAAAAATATTCTCCGGTTTGATATCTCTGTGGATAATGTTCTGTTTCTGACAATATTCCAAAGCTTTGCACAGATCAATGCCAAGCTGGATCACTTCTTTTTCACTTAGTTCTTTGCCTGCACAATAATCCAGAAAACCGGTAAGATATTCCATTCTTATATAAATATCCCACCCTATGTCATCCAGATATTCTACAACCTTGTAGTCTTCCACAGAAACCACATGAGAATTGCCGCGGAAATATTCCATAGTATTTACTTCCTGGATACAATCTTCTACAAGACTGTGAAAATACTCCTTCACAGACTGCTCATCCGGATTTTCCGAACGAACACTGCTAAGTTCTCCCTGACTGGAGGGAATGGTAATGACCTTGATCGCAGAATAGAATGTTTTTCCCTGATCTGTTCTCTGGGCTTTGTATACTTTGCCAAAAGATCCTTCTCCGATCTTTTCAATAATCTTCCACTCCGGCCATACAGAAACCGGCAATTGTTTCTCCATTCTGCTCCCCTCCCTTCACTAGTGTCCCTATTATAACATGAGGTGGTTTTTCTGTCTGTATTTTTCGATTTTATTCCAGAATTTTTCACAAATTCTTAAGAAATAAGCAGATCAAAAAAGCCCTTTGGGCATTTACACCCAAAGGACTTCTTTTGTATTTCTTTATATACTGCAGAAACAGCTTTCTTTATTCTTCGTCAAAAACTGTATCTTCTGCTTCAACTGTTTCTTCTGTATCAGCGATTTCTTCAAGATTGTCTGCTTCGTGGAGAGTATCTTCCATCTCAGTAGTTTCTTCAATAATTTCTTCTGTTACTACCTCTTCTTCCTCTTCCGGCATTCCTGTATCAAGCTTGATCGCACTGTAGCGTTTCAAACCAGTACCTGCCGGAATCAGCTTACCGATAATAACATTTTCTTTCAGACCTACAAGATGGTCAACCTTACCCTTAATAGCAGCCTCTGTCAGAACTTTAGTTGTCTCCTGGAAGGATGCTGCTGACAGGAAGGATTCTGTAGCAAGAGATGCCTTAGTGATACCAAGCATTACCTGTTTTCCTTCTGCCGGAGTCTTTCCTTCTTTTTCCAGCTGCTCATTGACTTCCTCAAAATCAAGAACGTCAACCAGTGTGCCTGGAAGGAATTCGGTGTCTCCATTATCCTCGATACGGATCTTCTTCAGCATCTGACGAACCAGAACTTCGATATGCTTATCGCTGATCTCAACACCCTGAAGACGGTATACACGCTGAACTTCACGAAGCATATAATCCTGAACGGCACGAACACCTTTAATTCTCAGGATATCATGTGGATTCACACTACCTTCTGTAAGCTCATCACCTGCCTCAAGAAGCTGTCCGTCCATAATCTTAATACGTGATCCGTATGGAATCAGATAAGTTTTGGAATCTCCTGTTTCCTGATCTGTTACAATGATCTCACGTTTCTTCTTAGTGTCATTGATCACTGCAACACCAGGAATTTCCGTGATGATAGCAAGACCCTTCGGTTTACGTGCCTCAAAAAGCTCCTCCACACGAGGAAGACCCTGTGTGATATCGCCGCCGGCAACACCACCGGTATGGAAGGTACGCATAGTAAGCTGTGTACCAGGCTCACCGATAGACTGAGCTGCAATAATACCTACAGACTCGCCGACCTGTACCGGCTCACCGGTAGCCATATTGGCGCCGTAACACTTCGCACAGACACCCACCTTACACTTACAGGTAAGGATGGTACGGATTTTAACCTGGTCGATAGGACCGCCCTCTGCGTTCACGCCCTCAGACATAATACGGGCAGCACGTTTCGGAGTGATCATATGATTTGCTTTTACAAGCACTTCACCATCTTTATTCTTGATTGTCTCACAGGAGAATCTTCCTGTGATACGTTCCTGAAGGTTCTCGATCTCTTCTTTGCCGTCCATGAATCCTTTGACATACATACCGGAAATCTCATCTCTTGTTTCACAGCAGTCTGTCTCACGAACGATCAGTTCCTGAGAAACGTCAACCATTCGTCTTGTCAGGTAACCGGAGTCAGCTGTACGAAGAGCTGTATCGGAAAGACCTTTACGAGCTCCATGAGCGGACATGAAGTACTCCAGTACGTCAAGACCTTCACGGAAGTTTGACTTGATAGGAAGCTCGATGGTATGACCGGTTGTATCTGCCATCAGGCCTCGCATACCTGCCAGCTGTTTGATCTGTTTATCAGAACCACGGGCTCCGGAGTCAGCCATCATAAAGATGTTGTTATATTTGTCAAGACCATCCAGCAGAGCTCTTGTAAGCTCGTCGTCAGTCTTTTTCCATGTTTCTACAACCTCTTTATAACGCTCTTCCTCTGTAATAAAACCACGTTTGTAGTTCTTTGTGATCTTATCTACGATATTCTGTGCATTCTGGATCATCTCCGGTTTCTGAGGCGGCACAGTCATATCAGAAATGGATACTGTCATGGCAGCGCGTGTGGAATATTTATATCCGGTAGCTTTGATCGCATCCAGAACCTCAGCAGTCTTGGTCGCTCCATGAGTGTTAATGACTTTTTCCAGAATCTGTTTCAGCTGTTTCTTGCCTACCAGGAAATCTACTTCAAGTAAAAGTTCATTTCCCGGAACACTTCTGTCTACAAATCCCAGATCCTGCGGAAGGATTTCATTAAACAGGAAACGTCCCAGTGTAGACTCTACATTTCCAGTAAGAACAGTTCCATCCGGCATTGTCTTGGTGCAGCGCACCTTGATCTTGGACTGAAGTGTAATAACTTTATTTTCATAAGCCAGAATTGCTTCGTTTACGCTCTTGAAGAACTTGCCTTCTCCCGGATATCCCGGTCTTTCCTGTGTCAGATAGTAAATACCAAGCACCATATCCTGTGAAGGAACAGCTACCGGACCACCGTCTGACGGTTTCAGAAGGTTGTTTGGTGACAGAAGGAGGAAACGGCATTCTGCCTGTGCCTCAACAGAAAGCGGAAGATGTACCGCCATCTGGTCACCGTCAAAGTCAGCGTTAAACGCTGTACAAACAAGCGGATGAAGCTTAATCGCCTTACCCTCTACAAGGATCGGCTCAAACGCCTGGATACCCAGACGATGCAGTGTAGGTGCACGGTTCAGCATAACCGGATGCTCCTTAATGACATCCTCGAGGACATCCCATACTGCCGGCTCAAGCTTCTCTACCATCTTCTTGGCGTTTTTAATATTGTGAGAGGTACCGTTTGCAACAAGTTCTTTCATAACGAAAGGCTTGAACAGCTCGATAGCCATCTCTTTCGGAAGACCGCACTGATAAATTTTCAGCTCCGGTCCAACGACGATAACAGAACGTCCGGAATAGTCAACTCGTTTACCAAGAAGGTTCTGACGGAAACGTCCGGATTTACCTTTCAGCATATCAGAAAGGGATTTCAGTGCTCTGTTTCCCGGTCCGGTAACAGGGCGGCCACGACGTCCATTGTCGATCAAAGCGTCTACCGCTTCCTGAAGCATACGTTTTTCATTGCGGACAATGATATCCGGAGCACCAAGCTCCAGCAGTCTTTTCAGACGATTGTTTCTGTTGATGATCCTTCTGTACAGATCATTCAGGTCAGATGTTGCAAAACGTCCGCCGTCCAGCTGTACCATAGGACGAAGATCCGGCGGGATTACCGGGATCGCAGTCATGATCATCCACTCCGGACGGTTTCCGGATTCACGGAAGGATTCCACAACTTCCAGACGTTTAATGATTCTTGCACGCTTCTGGCCAGTTGCATCTACAAGCTCTTTTTTCAGCTCTTCCGCATCTTTTTCCAGATTAATATCCTTAAGAAGTTCCATAATGGATTCTGCACCCATACCTACACGGAAGCCGTTTCCGTAAGATTCACGGGCATCCTGGTATTCCTTCTCAGTCAGGACCTGTTTGTACTGGAGTCCGGAATCAGCCGGATCCAGTACGATATAGTTTGCAAAATATAAAACTTTTTCCAATGTTCTCGGAGAGAGATCAAGGATAAGACCCATTCTGGACGGGATACCCTTAAAATACCAGATATGAGAAACCGGAGCTGCAAGCTCGATATGACCCATACGCTCTCTTCTGACAGATGCTTTGGTGACTTCAACACCGCATCGGTCGCAGACAACACCTTTATAACGAATTTTCTTATACTTACCGCAGTGGCACTCCCAGTCCTTGCTCGGCCCGAAGATTCTTTCACAGAAAAGTCCGTCCTTCTCTGGTTTCAGAGTACGATAGTTAATAGTCTCAGGCTTTGTGACCTCACCTCTGGACCACTCTCTGATCTTCTCAGGGGACGCCAGTCCGATCTTAATGGCATCGAAAGTCATTGGCTGATATGTTGCATTGGTATTGGTTGTTTCTGCCATGTATTCTTTCCCCTTTCTATTCTTCGTCATCAAGAGTTTCGTCGAAGTCAAGGAATGCGTCTTCCTCTTCATCGTCTTCCTCTTCCACATCTACAAGTTCTTCACCCTCGAACTCCTGCTGTGTATAACCGTGTTTTCCAAAGGATTCTTCTTCTCTGCTGTGTCTGTCTCCTTCGATCACGGAACGAAGATCTGTATCGCCGTAATCCACGGTCTCCATGATCTCCACCTCTGTATTATCATCTCTTAAGACTTTTACATCAAGACCAAGAGACTGAAGCTCTTTCAGCAGAACCTTGAAGGACTCCGGAATTCCCGGCTCAGGAATATTATCACCTTTGATGATTGCTTCATAGGTTTTTACACGACCTACTACATCATCGGACTTCACTGTCAGGATCTCCTGCAGAGTATAAGATGCTCCATAGGCCTCCAGAGCCCAAACCTCCATCTCTCCGAAACGCTGACCACCAAACTGAGCTTTACCACCCAGCGGCTGCTGTGTTACCAGGGAGTATGGGCCTGTAGAACGTGCATGGATCTTATCGTCTACCAGATGATGCAGTTTCAGGTAGTGCATGTGTCCAATTGTTACAGGACTGTCAAAGTATTCTCCGGTACGTCCATCACGAAGGCGAACTTTACCGTCTCTGGAAATCGGAACACCCTTCCACAGTTCTCTGTGGGCTTTGTTCTCATCCAGATACTGCATAACATCGGGAGCAAGCACATCCTGATATTTTGCACGGAACTCTTCAAAGTCCTCTGTATTTACATAATCATTTGCCAGTTCCAGTGTATCCTGGATATCATTTTCGTTTGCACCGTCAAATACAGGAGTTGCCACATTAAAGCCAAGAGCCTTGGCTGCAAGACTTAAATGGATCTCCAGCACCTGTCCGATGTTCATACGTGACGGCACACCCAGAGGATTCAGTACGATATCCAGCGGACGGCCATTTGGCAGGAACGGCATATCTTCAACAGGAAGTACACGGGAAACAACACCCTTGTTACCGTGACGACCGGCCATTTTATCACCAACAGAAATCTTACGTTTCTGAGCAATATAAATACGAACAGACTGATTTACACCAGGAGAAAGCTCATCGCCGTTCTCTCTTGTAAACACTTTTGCATCAACGATGATACCGTATTCACCATGAGGAACCTTAAGGGAAGTGTCACGCACCTCTCTTGCCTTCTCGCCAAAAATAGCACGGAGCAGACGCTCTTCCGCAGTAAGCTCTGTCTCACCCTTTGGTGTAACCTTACCCACCAGAATATCTCCGGCACGTACCTCTGCACCAATACGGATGATACCACGCTCATCCAGATCTTTCAGAGCATCATCACCAACGCCCGGAACATCTCTTGTGATCTCTTCCGGTCCCAGCTTTGTATCTCTGGCTTCTGCTTCATATTCTTCAATATGGACAGATGTATAAACATCGTCCTGAACAAGTTTTTCACTTAAAAGGACAGCATCCTCGTAGTTGTAGCCTTCCCAGGTCATAAATCCGATCAGCGGGTTCTTACCAAGAGCCAGCTCACCATTAGAAGTTGAAGGACCGTCTGCGATAACCTGTCCGGCCTCTACATGCTCTCCCTGGAACACGATCGGCTTCTGGTTATAGCAGTTGCTCTGGTTACTTCTGAGGAATTTAGTCAGATGGTAATCATCCTTTGTTCCATCGTCGTTTTTAATGCTGATGTCTGTAGATGTAGAACGAAGGATAGTACCGGATTTCTTCGCTACTACACAAACCCCCGAGTCTACCGCTGTTTTTGTTTCCATACCAGTTCCAACGACCGGAGCTTCTGTTGTCAGAAGCGGAACCGCCTGACGCTGCATGTTGGATCCCATCAGCGCACGGTTGGCATCGTCGTTCTGAAGGAACGGAATCAGCGCTGTAGCAACAGAAAATACCATCTTAGGAGATACGTCCATATAGTCAAACATATGTCTCTCGTATTCCTGTGTCTCCTCGCGGAAACGACCGGATACGTTTTTATGGATAAAGTGTCCCTCTTCGTCCAGAGGCTCGTTGGCCTGTGCTACATGGTAGTTATCTTCCTCATCGGCTGTCATATAAACAACCTCATCCGTTACTACCGGATTGGATGGATCCGTTTTATCAATTTTTCTGTATGGAGCCTCAACGAAACCATACTGATTGATTCTTGCATAGGATGCAAGGGAGTTGATAAGACCGATGTTCGGACCCTCAGGAGTTTCAATCGGGCACATACGTCCATAATGAGAATAATGAACGTCTCGAACCTCGAATCCGGCTCTGTCTCGTGACAGACCGCCTGGTCCCAGGGCAGACAAACGTCTCTTGTGAGTCAGCTCACCCAGCGGATTGTTCTGATCCATGAACTGGGACAGCTGTGAAGAACCAAAGAACTCTTTCACTGCTGCGGTTACAGGTTTTATATTGATCAGGGACTGCGGAGAAATATTCTCTGTGTCCTGAGTTGTCATACGTTCACGTACCACTCTTTCCAGTCTGGAAAGGCCGATACGATACTGGTTCTGAAGCAGTTCTCCAACAGAACGGATACGACGGTTGCCCAAATGATCGATATCATCATCATTTCCAAGGCCGTATTCCAAATGCATATTGTAGTTAATAGAAGCAAGGATGTCTTCCTTTGTAATGTGCTTCGGAATCAGATCATGGATATCTCTGCGGATAGCATCTTTGATATCCTCAAGGCTGTCATTTTCTTCCAGAATTTTTTCAAGGACAGGATAATATACTAATTCTGTAATACCCAGATCCTTCGGATCGCAGTCAAGGTCAACATAGGATGCAATATCCACCATAAGGTTGGAAAGAACTTTGATCTTGCGTTCTTCGCCCTGGATCCATACAAAAGGAACCGCTGAATTCTGGATCGTATAGGCCAGTTCTTTGGTTACATTAGCGCCTTCCTCTGCAAGGATCTCGCCTGTAGAAGGATCCACAACAGCTTCTGCAAGCTTATGACCGGTGATCCTGTTATAAAAATGAAGCTTCTTATTAAATTTGTAACGTCCTACCTTGGCAAGGTCGTATCTTCTTGGATCAAAGAACATTGCCATGATCAGGCTCTCTGCGCTCTCTACTGCCAGAGGCTCGCCCGGACGGATCTTCTTATATAATTCCAAAAGACCTTCCTGATAATTAGTGGAGGTATCTTTTGTAAAGCTGGCAAGGATCTTGGGCTCCTCACCAAATAAATCTACGATTTCCGCATTGGTGCCGATACCAAGGGCACGAATCAGCACAGTGATCGGAACCTTTCTGGTTCTGTCCACACGAACATAGAATACATCATTGGAATCAGTTTCATATTCCAGCCATGCACCTCTGTTGGGGATTACGGTACTGGAAAATAACCTTTTACCAACTTTATCGTGTGCGATCGCATAGTAGATTCCAGGGGAACGTACCAACTGGCTTACGATGACACGCTCTGCACCGTTGATCACAAATGTACCTGTTTCCGTCATTAACGGAAGGTCTCCCATGAAAATCTCGTGTTCGTTGATCTCTTCTGTTTCCTTGTTAATCAGTCTCACTCGAACCTTCAAAGGTGCGGCATAAGTCACGTCACGTTCTTTACACTGCTCAATTGTATACTTCGCATCCTTTGCGTCAAATGTAAAGTCGATGAACTCCAGACTAAGCTTTCCGCCGTAATCCGCAATTGGAGAAATATCATCAAATACTTCTTTTAACCCTTCATCGAGGAACCATTTGTAGGAATCTTTCTGGACTTCGATCAGATTCGGCATTTCCAGGACTTCTTTTTGTCTCTGGTAGCTCATACGCATGCTTTTTCCAGTTTTTACAGAACGAATTCTGTTTTTTTCCATTGACGTTTCACCCCTGTTTTCTTATTTATTATAACATGATCCTGTTTGTATTTTAAGGCAAACAGGCATATCTTGCCATAATATAGCATTTTTCACTATAACATAGCCTTGTCAACCTGTCAATCACTTTTTTTGGTTTTTTTCACATACTTGCATTTCTTTTTTTATTCAACAGAAAAGCCAGGATAAAATACACTTCTTTCCTATTGAATAAAAAAAGAAACGCAGGAACACCTGCGGCGTCCCTGCGCTGTATCTTTTGTTCAGACTGAATTATTTCAGAGTGATCTTTGCTCCCTCTGCTTCCAGTTTTGTCTTGATGTCCTCAGCCTCAGCTTTGGAAGCGCCCTCTTTAACTACCTTCGGAGCACCGTCAACTACTGCTTTAGCTTCTTTCAGGCCAAGACCTGTTACTTCACGAACAACTTTGATAACTTTAACTTTGTTCGGGCCTACTTCTGTAAGCTCTACGTCGAACTCGTCTTTCTCTTCAGCTGCCTCGCCTGCTGCACCTGCTGCTGCAACTACAACGCCTGCTGCTGCGGATACACCGAACTCTTCCTCACAAGCTTTTACAAGTTCATTTAACTCTAATACAGATAACTCTTTGATTGCTGCAATAAATTCTTCTGTTGTTAATTTTGCCATTTTAATTTCCCTCCATATAATATTATTTAATTCGGTAACTCTTCAGCATCCTCGTGGATGGTGATTTTCGAATAGTTACTAG
>NZ_CABVDF010000083.1:0-11034 GCF_902497045.1 uncultured Blautia sp.
TGATTGTAAACAGTAATGTCTGAACATTAGTTTTCAAGGAGGCGGTATATCCTGCCGCTTCCTTTTCTATACCCTTTTTTAAGAAGAATTTACAAAAAACGGAGGAAAATCAGAATGAAATATAAAATTTATTGATCCTTATGGCTGCGGACTGGAACTGGATCACAGGTGGGATCCTTCTTCCGGCGATTTTGAGCGTGCGAAAATTTTTCAACTTTTTTCTGTTTGTCCCGTATTATTGGACAGCGTTTATGTTATAATAAAGCAAACAAATGTTCTGAAAAGGAGATTTGCTTTATTACAAAAGAAATGAGGGATGCCATATATGAAAAAAGAATTTAACCGGCAGAGATACGAGTTGGGCCAAAGGATTCGGAAACTGCGGAAACGCTGTGATTTTTGCCAGGAATCTCTTGCGGAGAAGCTTGGTATATCGCAGATAACTTTATCCTGGATTGAAAATGGCACAACGAGAATGAATGTGGAAATTCTGATGAAGCTGTCCAATGTATTAGAAGTTCCCATAAATGTGATTTTGGGAATTGAAGATGACGAGGAACGGTATTTCACCGTTCCCACACAGTTTTTTTACTGATGATTCCTGCAGCCACAGCAGTTACTGCTTCTGCAATCCAGAAGGCGTGCCATACGCCCACTGCCCCAAAGATACGGCTGAGAACAAAGGCTGCCGGAATGATGACAAGCACATAACGGAAAAGAGAGACTGCCAGTGAAGGGGCTCCTTTTCCAAGTCCTTCCAGAGCGCCGCAGGCTGTGACAGATACGGAAGAAACCAGAAAGCCTGCGCTGATGATACGGAGAGCTGTTTTTCCTGCGAGAATGGTTTCTGCATTGGATGTAAACATCCCCATAAGCTGTCCTGGAACCGCAAGACAGATCACGGTTCCCAGAAGCATGATCATACTGGTCATGGCAAGGGTGACAAGATAGACTTTTTTCACACGTTTGTGTTCTCCCGCACCGTAATTATAGCCGATCACCGGCCGCATACCCTGAACGATCCCGCTGGCAGGAAGGTAAAGGAAAGTCTGCAGCTTGTAATAGATTCCCAGAACCACCACATAACTCTGAGAGTAAACAGCCAGAATACTGTTCAAAACAGAGATCAGCAGAGAAGGAAGGGCAAGGCTCAGGATTGCCGGAACTCCTATGGAATAAAGTTTTTTGTCTATGGAGGCAGCCGGCTTCAGGCATGTTCGTCTCAGGCGTACCTGAAGCGGCATTGTTTTGTATATGATAAGATAGATCACCAGATTCAGTACCTGTCCCAGGCCGGTTGCCAGGGCTGCGCCTTCCATTCCCATGGCAGGAAAAGGTCCCAGACCAAAGATCAGCACAGGATCCAGGATGATATTGGCAAGGCAGCCGCACATCATCCCCATCATGGAGGATTTCATTCTTCCGACTGCCTGAAAAAGCTTTTCAAAGGCAAGGTTCAGACCTACTACAACGGAAAAACAGAAAACAATTCCGGAGTAGCGGATTCCCAGATCGATCACCTCAGGATCAGATGTGAACAGCCCAAGGAAGAAGGGCATAATGGCAATACTGAAAATCATCATTACCAGTCCATGTATAACGGACAGAACGGTGCCATGAGTGGCGGCGATATCTGCGTGATCCCGTCGTCCCGCACCCAGATACAGGGAGATCTGAGAACTGATTCCCACACCGAAGCCAATTGCAATGGCGTTGACAAAATTCTGGACAGGGTAGACCAGGGAAAGGGCGGTCATGGCGTTTTCACTGATCTTTGCCACGAAAAAGCTGTCCACAATATTATAGAGAGAGTTTACCAGCATGGAGATTACCATGGGAAGGGACATGGATACGATCAGTGGAAAAACAGGTTTTTCTTTCATAAAAGTTTCGTTCATTTTTTTTCCTCCGGACAAAAAAATAAGCCGCACAACTACCGGAAGGTAATTGTGTGGCGAAAAGTGGCGTTACCAAAAAAGTCCACACCTTGTTTTGGACAGGTCATATTTTAGCACAGTCAGAAGAGAAACGTCAAGAGTCTGCCTTCCTTTTTGTTTGTCTTCTTTTTTATTGCACATATTTTTTTGTTGTGCTAAACTGGTTCTATTTAAAAGGAAACAGGAAAAGAGGAGTATGCTGTTATAAATTTATCTCAGTCGAGAAGACTCCCACTTCTATAAGTGGTGAGTTAATTTCAAACTTGTCTTTGTGGGAGTCCAATCTCCGACTGAGATAAACGCTCCGCGAGGATGCGCAGCGATTCTAAGAAGAATGTGTCAGCTGACGCTGACCAGAATCGCGCGCCAAGTCTCACGTGCGTTCGACTTGAATTTGATGTGGGAAACCTTTTGGGAAATGAACTGTGTTTTCCGCAGGAAGGTGTGAGGATATGGAATACGGGTATTATTTCTATGTGATTCTGGGATGGATTTCGGGAAGTATTCTTTTCGGACGTCTTGTTCCCATGCTTATGAAAGGGGTAGATGTGGAAGAAGCCTCCGGAGACGGTAACCCGGGGACTTTTAATGCGTTTGCCTGCGGAGGCGTTTTATGCGGAGTTCTGGTTCTGATCTGTGATCTGGCTAAGGGGGCTTTGCCGGTGATGCTGTGCAGCAGGCGCCTGGGGATAGACGCCTGGCCCTTTGCTCTGGTGATGGCGGCTCCGGTATTTGGACATGCACATTCGGTTTTTCAGAAAGGTCATGGAGGAAAGGCGATCGCAGTTTCTTTTGGTGTGCTGATCGGACTGCTTCCCATATGGAAGCCTCTGGCATTTCTGATCTTCTGGTACTTATTGTTTGTGGCGGTGATCCCGATGAAGTCCAATACCAGAAAAAGTATTTATGCTTTTCTGGGATTTGCGGTTACGTCGCTTTGTCTTCTCCGGCACAAAGTGCTCCTTGCCGGCTGCCTTCTGCTGTCGGGGATCGTGATACATAAACACTGTCTGAAAGCCAATGCCGCATATCGGCAAGGCGGAGAATGGAGGTTGGAATGAAAGCGTTGATCTTATCCTGCAATACAGGCGGCGGACATAACTCCGCAGCAAGAGCCATTGCAGAAGAAATGCATGACCGGGGAGATGAAGCTTATGTTCTGGATTATCTGGGACTTGCAGGAGAGGGCGTATCCCGGCTGGTAGGGGACGGCTATGTGCAGATCGTGAAAAAAACTCCCAGACTTTTTGGTATGGTTTATAAGCTTGGTATGGTGATCAGCCGTCTGATGCGAAGATCGCCGGTTTATTATGTGAACGGCAGAATGGCAAAATATCTGGACAGCTATCTGAAGGAGCATCCGGTGGATGTACTGGTAATGCCTCATCTTTATCCGGCAGAGACGATCACCTATATGAAACGGAAAGGAATGAAGCTTCCTCTGACGGTTGCGGTAATGACAGATTATACCTGTATTCCTTTCTGGGAGGAAACGGACTGTGATTATTATATCCTTCCTCATGAAGCCATGAAGAAATCCTGCGTAAAACGGGGACTTCCGGAGGAGAAGCTTCGCGCATTCGGGATTCCGGTGGCAAAAAGCTGCCGCAGAGAGATCAGCAGAGAGGACGCCCGAAGAAAGCTGGGGCTGGATCCGGACGGTAAATATTTCCTGGCAGCAGGAGGAAGCATGGGCGCCGGAGATCTTTCGGAGCTGGTAGAAAAGCTTCTGGAAGAAACCTCCACGGAAAAAATTCTTGTGATCTGCGGAAGCAATAAGAAGGCAGAACAGAAGCTGAAAAAACAGTTTGCAGAAGAATCGAGAACGCAGATCCTTGGATTTACCACGCAGATGCCCCTGTATCTGAAAGCCTGCAACGTGCTGTTTACCAAACCGGGAGGGCTGACCTCTACAGAGGCGGCGGTGGTGGGAGTTCCCATGATCCATACGGCTCCTATTCCGGGCTGTGAAACAGTGAATCGTAAATTTTTTACAAAGGCAGGAATGAGCTGGTCGGCAATGACCCTGAAAGGGCAGGTGGAAAAAGGAATCCAGCTTATGAATGACAAAACGGCTGCTGAGGATATGGTAAAAAAGCAGAAAAAGCAGATTCATGGAGACGCAGTGGAAAGACTGTGTGATTTTATTCAGGAAAAACGGCTCTAACTATGAAAACAAAAGGAAGAAATCCCCCCGGGAGGCTTGCGGGAGGGATTTCTTTTTTTATATAATAGGAATATCCGTTTAAATCGGATAAGATCAATAAGACAGAAAGTGCAAAGTTAAGATGAATACGTTAAAAGAAGAAATCCATGCCTACTGGACAGACCGTGCCAGAGGCTATTCAGAATACAATCAGCAGGAAATGGCGGACGCAAGGCGGAGCATGTGGAAAAAGAAGCTTCTGTCTTTGATAACCGGTCATTTTCCGGAGAAAAAACCGGAGGAGATCAAAATTCTGGACGTGGGTACCGGTCCGGGCTTTTTTGCCCTGCTTCTTGCAGAAGCCGGATATCAGGTGACAGCGGCAGATGTGACGGAGGAGATGCTGAAGGAGGCCAGACAGAATACAGGAGAACTGGCAGAGCGGATCACCTGGAAGCTCAGTGATGCTCAGAGGCTGGATCTGGGAGACGATTTGTTTGATGTGGTTCTTTCCAGAAATGTTACCTGGAATCTGGAGGATCCGGGAGCAGCGTATCAGGAGTGGTACCGGGTACTGAAGCCGGGCGGGCTGATGTGCAATTTTGACGCCGACTGGTACGGGCATCTTTATGACGAAGAAAAGCGCAGTGGTTATGAAGAAGACAGGCGCAGAGTAGAAGAGGGAAACCTTGAGGATTATTATACAGGAACAGATATTGAAAGAATGGAGTCGATTGCACGGAGAGTTCCTTTAAGCCGTCTGAAACGGCCGCAGTGGGATCTGGAGGCCATGGAAGCAGCGGGATTTTTTCAGACAGAATGCGACACAGAGGTCTGGAAAGAGGTCTGGACAGAGGAAGAGATTGCCAATAACGGCTCTACCCCTGTTTTTCTTCTTACAGGAAAAAAGAGACAGGTTTTTTGCCTGAATAATATCTGTGTAAAACCCGGAGAGATCTGGGAAGGTGATCTGGAGCTGGCAGAGGGAGAGATCCGGCTTCCGGCAGCGGTTCTTCATGGCAAAAAACCGGGAAAGACCATGCTGATCACAGCAGGGGTTCATGCAGGAGAATATGTAGGGATCCAGGCAGCCATAGAGCTTGCTCAGAAGCTGAAGATCCATAAGGTAACAGGAACTGTCGTTATCGTAAAAGTCATGAATGTTCCTGCATTTGAAAAAAGAAACGGAAGTCTTGGTCTGACAGACCATAAAAATCTGAATAGAGAATTTCCGGGAGACCCAAAGGGAACAGAGATGGAGAGGCTGGCCTGGGCGGTAACCCGGGAACTGCAGTCTGCGGCGGATTATTATATCGATCTTCACAGCGGAGACGATTATGAGCAGCTGACTCCGTATGTCTATTATGCAGGAATGGCAGAGGAAAAGGTGGTAAATGAATCCCGGAGAATGGCGGAACAGGTGGACGTACCTTATATGGTGCGCTCCAACGTAGCCTCCGGAGGTTCCTACAATCATGCGGCTTCCACAGGAATTCCAAGTATTCTTATTGAACGTGGGGGAATGGGCGGCTGGACCTATGAGGAAGTCCGTTCGACCAGAAGAGACGTGCGGAATATTCTCTGTCATCTGGGAATCTATCAGGGACAGAAGGATTACCGGACTTATTATCCGCTGGAGGTAACAGATATTTGCTATCAGGATGCTTCTCAGGATGGTCTGTGGTACCCCTTTAAAAAAGCCGGAGATGTGATCCGGGAGGGAGATATTCTTGGAGAAGTCCGTGATTATAAAGGAAAGCTGCTGGAAATCAGTATGGCAGAATCCGACGGAGTGATCCTTTATCAGACGGGAACCCTTCAGGTTCTGGGAAATGGTCCCATGATTGCTTACGGGCGGATCGTGGCTCCCTGTGATGAGCGAAAAGAAAGGATTGTCCATTACTGGGAAAAAAGAAGCAGCGATTTTCTGGAGCATAAAAGAGCAGAGCTGCACAGCGATATGGCAAAAAGGTGGCTCAGTGAGATACGCAGACAGCTTCCGGAGAGAAAAAATCTCCGTATACTGGATGTGGGCTGCGGCGCAGGATTTTTCTCCGTGCTTCTTGCCCGCGAAGGTTATCAGGTCACAGGGGTGGATCTGACACCGGATATGGTGGAAAATGCCAGGATACTTGCCCGGGAAGAAAATGCAGAGTGTGAGTTTCAGATCATGGATGCAGAAAATCTGAATTTTGCGGATGGAAGCTTTGATGTGGTGATTTCACGAAATCTTACCTGGACTCTTCCGGATGTGCGCCGGGCTTATAAGGAGTGGATCCGGGTGCTGAAGCCGGGCGGCGTGCTTTTGAATTTTGATGCCAATTATGGAATGAGTGATTTTACAGATGTAGCAGATCTTCCGGAAAATCATGCCCACCAGGAAATAGGAGATGAGATGATGCGCGAGTGCGAGGAGATCAAAAGGCAGCTTCCGATCAGCTCTTACAGCCGGCCGGCATGGGATCTGGAAACTTTGGGAGCAATGAAGCTTCAGAAGTTCCAGGTGGATCTGGGAATCAGCAGCCGGATCTATCTGGAGAAAGATGAGTTTTATAATCCGACCCCGATGTTTATGCTGAGAACGGAGAAATAAAAATGGATCTGAAGCAGATGCAGTATTTTACAGCCTGCGCGCAGACAGGATCCTTCAGTGAAGCGGCAAAGATTTTGTACTCCACCCAGCCCAGTGTCAGCAAGGTGGTAAAGGCTCTGGAGGATTCTCTGGGAATGCAGCTTTTTGAACGGCTTCCCCGGGGAATACGGCTGACTCCCCAGGGGCGGGAGGTCTATCGTTATGCCTGTAAGATTGTTAATGATATGAAAAAACTGGAAAATATGGCTGAGCACAGAATGGCGAAATGGCTTCGTATTTCTGCCAATCCCAGTTCCTGGTTTGCAACACAGTTTGTTGATTTCTATAATGAAAACTACGGAAAAAATTATCATTTTCAGATTTATACGGCAGGCGTTCGTACAGTAATGGAACGGGTCCGGGACTATCAGGACGATATTGGCTTTGTATATATTCTGGAAAGTCAGCGGAAAGATTTTTCGTATGAGCTGTCGAGAGCCGGTCTGGAATTTATTGATATGGAAGAAGCAGAGCTTCTCGTTTATCCTGGTGAAAAGTCTGTTTTTTTCGGGGAAGAAAAAGAAGTTTTCAGGCTGGAAGATCTGAAAGGAATGCGTTTTGTCCAGAATGGGCAGGATGAATTTTTTGATATGGGAGCAGCGGGAGAGCAGGCAGGATTTTCATGGAAGGATCTGGATATTTCTGTGGTGACAAACAGTGACTATATTATGGAAAGAATGCTGAAAAACACCAGTGTTATGAACATCAGCGGAAGCTATCTTTCAGAAAAGAAAAAGGGAACGGTACCGGGTATCCCTCTGGATATGAAGGGAAATAAAATGATATTTGGCTATATCTGCCACAGAGGAGAAAAGCTGGATCCGGATATCCGGGAATTTATCCGTTTCCTGGAAAGCAGACTGAGGGAAAAATCATGTTGAAATATATAGGAAAACGACTGATCCAGCTTATTCCTGTGCTTATAGGGATCACGTTTCTTTCTTTTGCCATGATGAGGCTTGCAGGAGGGGACGCAGTTACCTATATGTATGAAAATGCAGGAGGAGCGGTCTCTCAGGAGATTATCGATGAGGCAAAAAAAGAATACGGACTGGATCAGCCGTTTCTGGTACAGTATGGGAAATGGGCGGCAGGGATGCTCAGAGGAGATATGGGAACCAGTTATGTTTCTGGAAGAGAGGTTTTTGATGCTTTTGCAGAGAAGCTTCCGGCAACGGCTCTTCTGACACTTTCTTCAGTTCTGGTGACTTTGCTGATTTCCGTTCCTCTTGGGATTCTGGCAGCAGTAAAACAGAATAAATGGGTAGACTACATAATTCGGTTTTTCAGTTTTATAGGAAATTCATCTCCGAATTTTTTTGCGGCTCTGATCCTGATGTATTTATTTTCGGTAAAGCTTGGATGGCTTCCTGTAGTCACTTCAGAAAACATTGGTCTGAGCCTGATCCTTCCTACGATGACCCTTGCCCTGTCTATGGCATCCAAATATACAAGGCAGGTGAGGGCAGCAGTTCTGGAGGAGATGAATCAGGATTATGTAACGGGAGCAAGGGCAAGAGGGGTAAAAGAAAGAGTGATCATCTGGAAAAATGTCATGCGGACGTCAATGGTCACGATCGTTACTCTGCTGTCTCTGTCTGTGGGAAACCTTCTTGGCGGAACCACCATTGTAGAGTCTATTTTTATGTGGGACGGTGTGGGAAAAATGGCGGTAGATGCCATTACCATGAGAGATTATCCGGTTGTTCAGGCCTATGTGGCATGGATGGCAGTGATCTATGTGCTGGTGAATCTGGCAACAGATATCCTGTATCATTATCTGGATCCCCGGGTGAGACTGGGAGGTGACCGGCTATGAAAGAAAAGAAGCGGCTGATATTTTTTACTGTTCTTGCGGCGGTTCTTTTGCTGACCGCGGCTTTTGGAAGATACCTGTGTCCTTTCGACCCTTATGAGCAGAATCTTCTGCTGGCTAAACAGCCGCCGGGACCGGAACACTGGATGGGAACGGACCGGTTTGGAAGAGATATTTTTTCCAGAGTCCTTGCAGGAAGTACAGTCAGTGTTTATTCTGCACTTTTTCTGGTATTGACGGTTACGGTAACAGGGACTCTGGTTGGGATCATATGCGGCTGGTTTGGCGGTGCGGCAGATGCTGTTTTCATGCGGATCGCAGATTTATTTCTGGCGTTTCCAAGCCTTGTGTTTGCGCTGGCGGTAGCCGGAGTTCTGGGCGGCGGAATGCAGAATGCAGTGTTTGCACTGGCAGTGGTTGGCTGGCCAAAGTTTGCCCGTCTGGCAAGAAGTCTGACTCTTGCGCAGAAGGATGCGCCGTATATGATGGCGGCCAGGCTTTCGGGAAGCAGTGTTCCGAAGCTTTTGCTGAAACACCTTCTCCCGAATATCGGAGGACAGATCCTTGTGACAGCGGTTCTGGATATTGGTACGATGATGATGGAACTGGCAGGTCTTTCTTTTCTGGGACTGGGTGTGCAGCCTCCGGCGGCAGAATGGGGAAGTATGATAAATGAAGGAAGAAGCCTTCTGCAGATTTCTCCATGGATGTCTCTGGCCCCCGGCGCGGCGATTTTTGTGACAGTTCTGATTTTTAATCTTCTGGGAGACACGCTGAGAGATTTTCTGGATCCCAGATAGAAAAAAGGAAGCAGGATTCGAAAAAGAAAAGCGATAATCTGAAACAGGAATATAGAGGAGTACATAAGAAAAGAGGCACATATGAGAAAAAAATTACTTACAGCTTTTTTGACAGGGACGCTTCTGATAACAGGAATGGCAGTCAGTGTTATGGCGGATGATGAAAAAACATTTGTATATGGAACTACAGGCTACAGTGAGGAAATGGGAGACGCAGGGCTGAATCCCCATGATAATTATTCCGGCTGGAGTGCCATACGATATGGAGTGGGAGAAACTCTTTTTAAATATAGTGACAATATGGAAGTGGAACCATGGCTTGCTACAGATTATGAATTTACAGACGATACTACAGTAAAGATCACTTTGCGGGAAGGAGTAAAGTTTTCCAGCGGACGTATCATGGATGCCCAGGCTGTAAAGGAATGCCTGGAGAATCTGATAAAAGTCCATGACAGAGCGCCATATGATATGAAGATTGACCATATGGAAGCGGATGGCCTGACTCTTACCATTTGTACCACAGAGCCATGTCCGGCGATCATTAACTATCTGGGAGATCCTTATGGAGCCATTATTGATATGGAATACGGCGTGCAGGGACAAGGCGGAAATGCCAATGTGGCAGGAACCGGACCTTACATTGCAGAAAAGGTAACGCCTACTCAGATCGACCTGGTAAAGAATGAGGATTACTGGGGCGGTGAGGTGAAGGTGGATAAAGTGACAGTGAAGTCTTTTTCTGATGGAAGCGCTCTGACAGCGGCCCTTCAGACCGGGGATATACAGGGAACCTATGGACTTCAGTATGACAATTATGTTCTCTTTGACGGAAATCCGGAATATACCATCAATTCCTGCGCTACCAGCCGCTGTTTCTTCGGACAGTTTAACTTCCAGTCTGAGCTTATGCAGGATCAGAATATAAGGAAGGCCATTGAAATGGGAATCGACAAAGAAGGATTCTGTTCTGTGATTATGGAAGGAAGAGGAGTTCCTGCAAAAGCTGCTTTTCCGAACAGTTTTGATTATGGAAATGATGCAGTGGAAACGGTGTCTTATGATCTGGAAGGTGCAAAAGCGCTTCTGGAGGAGTCCGGCTGGAAGGACACAGACGGGGACGGTTATGCAGATAAGGACGGAGAAAAGCTTACCATAAACTGGCTCACCTACCCTTCCCGTCTGGAACAGCCAAAGCTGGCAGAATATGCCCAGGCAACCTTAAAGGAAATCGGGATCGATGTTGTAATAAACAATACACCGGATCACAGAACCTTTGCTGAAAATGGGGATTTTGACCTGTATGTAAGTTCTCTTACCGCAGCGCCTACAGGGGATCCGGAATACTTCTTTACCAGTACCGTAACAGGATCCAAGAATTATGGAAAGTACGAAAACGAAGAAGTAACAGCCCTTACAGAAAAGCTCCATCAGACTTTTGAACCGGAGAAAAGAGCAGAACTGGCTGTGGAGCTGCAGCAGAAGATACTGGATGATGATGCGTTTTTCTTTGTATCCCATCTGAATATGGGAATTGTGACCAGATCCAATGTAAAGGGAATGGCGGCGCATCCCTGCGATTATTATGAGATCACGGCTGATCTGGATGTGGAACAGCCGTAAATCCGGAAAGATACAGAAAGCGTAAAGGAGACCAGCTATGAAAAGTCAACCCTAAATTAGCAAAAAATTAAGTTCGTTTT
>NZ_CABVDF010000084.1:0-10935 GCF_902497045.1 uncultured Blautia sp.
GTAGATTATCTGGTCTTTTCCAAAAGGATCATATTCGGTGATTGTCAGCACAAAAAGATTGGGAAGGTTTCTAAAATCCCTTTCTCCGCTTCTTATGTAACGGCTGTCTATCTTTGCCTGATAAAAACGGTTATGTTTCGGAAAATATTTTTCCTTTCTCAGATGGGGTTCTACATCATAAACATTCAGCGAAGGAAGCGCATTTTTATCCTCCAGGGATTCTTTTACCTCTACATCCATGCGAATCCCCCGCATCTCCGGTGTACAGGGCACTATCGTCTTCTGTGCTGTTATCTGAATATCTCCCAGTTCTTTCTGAAGCAAAACTGAAAGCACAGTCCTGCAAAATTCCTTTCCCACTTCCTCGTCAGAAGCAGCTGCGCTGAACATAAAATCATCCAATACATTTAAGTCTTCAAGTTTCCGTTTCTTATAAGTCATAATTTCTCCCTTTCCGGCCGTCCGGAAAAGGACATACTCCTTCGGTACGTTTTCCCGGCTCAGCCAACATAAAATTTACAGTCATGTGAAAATGTCGGCGATATGCCCGAATTACGTCCTCCAGAATCTGCAGAAATGCAGAGGACTTATGATCATTGTCACAAAAGCTTCAATAGTACAAGCTATTCTTATGTGATGATAATAGCGCAGGTTTTTTCAGATGTCAATCGATTCCAAAGAAAAGATGCAAGAATATTTCGACAAAATTCGACAAATTGCTCTGTTCAAAGCTTTCTTATTTAAAATAGTTTTATTTGGAACTTTTTAAAAAAGCTCTTTCTCAGAGTAATTTTATTTCTGAGAAAGAGCTTCAAAAATGTTATTTGTTTTTTCTAACACAGGAAGAAAAATCAGATCAGCTCTCCCATAAGCGAAGTATAAATATCCTGGCACTTCTGAGGCCAGTTTCTGCTGATTGCCCGGGCAGCTTCTTTATTTGGCGCTGCAAGAGTCAGATCCATGATCGTCATGTCTTTTTCGATCAGCTGACATCGGACTGCATATCCTCCCTGGGGTGTAGTGTAATAATCTGCCGGCATAAGGATCCGATCCGGGATCCGGCATCCATAATCTTTCAGAAACTCGTCTATTTCCTTTTTAATATCGGAAGACAGATCCTGTTCGAAATAAGACAGCGTATCCCTTCCTTCCTCCGTCAATTCATAGTGGGAGCTGTTGGATACTGTCCGTCGTTTCAAAAGCCCGGTTTCTACCAGTTCCGACAACACCTGCTGAAGATGAAGATAATCTGTATATTCACGGTCAAGTATGAATTCTGATATTTGAGAATTTGTAAGTTCCTGCCTGCAATTCTGCGCCATGTATAGTACGATAAGTTTATAAATTGTAAATGGTTCAGCCATTTTATCACCTCTTTCTCAATTACAGAGAAGTACCAAGCTGTTTTCCCTGCCAGGTGTCCCGTTCTTTCATTCTGTGATGGAGCATATTCAGGACTTCTCTTTTCCTTCCGGCCCACAAAGGCGCCAAAAGCAGTTCCTTTGGTCCATCCCCTGTGATCCTGTGTATCACAATCTCCGGATCCAGGTTTTCCAGACAATCAATCACCAGATCCAGGTACTCTTCTCTTTCATACACAGAGAACTTCCCTGCAAGATAATCATATGCCAGATCAGTTCCTTTCAGAACATGAAGGAGCTGCAGTTTGATCCCCTGAATATTTTTTTCATTCAGATAATGCATAGTTTCAAGAATATCCAGGCGGCTTTCCCCCGGAAGTCCCAGGATCGTATGAACGATCACTTCCAGTTTCCGGCAATGCAATTCCTTTACTGCCTGGTCAAAGCATTCCAGCCTGTATCCTCTCCTGATATACTGAGCTGTCTTTTCGTGAATTGTCTGCAGTCCCAGTTCTACCCATACCGGCTTCACCTGATTCAGTTCTTCCAGAAGTGCCAGCACATCACTACCCAGGCAATCCGGTCTGGTGCCTATAGACAACGCTGCAATCTTTGGATGAACTATGGCCTCTGTAAAAATCTTTCTTAAATATTCTACCGGAGCATATGTATTCGTATATGCCTGAAAATATGCAATGTATTTCTTTATCGGACGTTTTCCTGACAGCACTGAGATCTGACTTTCAATCTGATCGGTAACCGAAAGAGCTGCATCTGCGGCAAAATCTCCGCTTCCTCCTTCACTGCAGAAAATACATCCCCTTTTTCCCAGCGTACCGTCTCTGTTTGGACAGGACATTCCTCCATTTAAAGTTACTTTATATACCTTTTCTCCAAAACGCTCCCTGAGCATATAGTCCAGGGAGCGATAAGGTTTCCCGTTCCAGCTTTTATGCTGTTCCCGGTTTTCTCTGTTCTGTTCAGTCATCAGGATATTACCTCTGTTCCCTCTGAAGCATCTGCTTCCTCCGGAATATATTTATCAAAAATCCTAACAAAAAAATGTGAATTACAGTATGCTGCAAGCGCCGGTCCAATAAGAATAAGTACAAGGATCAGGAACATCTGCACCTGAAAAGATGGAATAAAAAGGATCAGAAGCGGACTTGCACAAACAGCAAGCATCAAAAACGTATAAGGTAAATGACGGATTCCCATTAAAAGTGCGTTCTTAAACGTATTCTTAATAGAATTATAAAACTTCGCCAGCACCGGATACAGATACAGCAAAATGATCAAATAAATCATTGTAAACAATGCAAATATCATTGCCAGAATTTTTCCCACCGGATCTGCCATGGCTTTGGTAATGCGGGTATCCAGATAAAGAAGCGCCGCTGCTGCCAGCATGATCAGATTTATCACTGTTGCCTGTCTGAAGTTCTGTTTAAAGGACTTAAAAAAGCTCCGGAAAATATAGGATTCTTCATTTCTTACCATTTTCATGGTCACATAATAAAGTGCTGTCAAAGACGCCCCCGCAGTGACTACCGGAAGACAGCAGATAATACATAGAATATTCAACATACAAAGATCTGCCAGTCTTCCCATAAAAACAAAGAATTTATTATCCATATTAAAAAAACGACCCATAATACATCTCCTTTATGTACTTCTTTCTCTTGTCCAGTAACAGTATATCTAAAAAAGACAGAAAAAGCAAGCATCACGGCAGAATAAGACGGTCAACTGTTACAAATCTGCAGCCTTCCTCTGTAAGCTCATCTACAATTTTCAGGGCAGCCTCTACAGTTGCCGCATACTCGTCATGCATCAGAAGAATCGATCCGTTCTTTACATTTTCTCTGACTATCCGGATTATAGAATCTACATTTTGTGTTTTCCAGTCAAGGGTGTCTATATTCCAAAAAACCGGTATCATCTCTACCTGAAGTTCCATTTCCTTATTCCATGCCCCATAAGGAGGTCTCATATAAACAGGGTATTCTCCTGTAATCTCATAAATCCTGTTATTTGTTCGTAGAATCTCCTCTTTTGCCTGTTTTTCCGGAATTCTGTCAAGCTGTACATGGTGAAACGTATGATTTCCGATCAGATGCCCTTCTCTGTGCATTCTTTTTACAAGCGCTTCATTTCCCTCAAGACTTTTTCCCAGAAGAAAAAAAGAAGCTTTTACATTTCTTTTCTTTAAACCGTCCAGAAGCTCTGCTGTATATTTTTTACTTGGTCCGTCATCAAATGTCAAAGCCACGAGAGGAGAATCCAGGGTATCCTGCACCAGCTTCAGCATCCCCTCTCCTGCTATCACGCGGGCAGCTGTATCCACACTCTCCCGCAGTCCTTTTTTATGTATCCACCCCAGGGATGAAAATATCAACAGAAGAATCAATGTCCATACAGCAATATCTTTACAGTACGGTCTGTGCGTTTTTTTCATAAACCGCTCCTGCAGTTTTCTTCTCTGGACAGTATATGCACCACATAATAAAAAATACCGAAGTCTCCTTATTTGGAACCCCCGGTATTTTTTTAAACTGTTTATTTACCAAACATAATCTTAAGCTGTGCTTCAATAGCTTCTACACATTTTTCGAATCCAAGCTTTCCGCTGTTCAGACAGAGATCATAATTTGTGGCATCATTCCACGTACCACCGGTAAATCTGCGGTAATACTCCTGTTTTCTTTTATCATCTTTCAAAAGAAATTTTTCTATATCCTCTCTGGATCCGGAAATCTTCTCAGCTGCCTGCTCTACTCGAAATTCCCAGGGTGCATGGATAAATACACGAAGGGTATTCGGGCGGTCTCTCATAACATAATTGACACAGCGTCCTACGATCACATAAGATTCCTTTTCCGCAAGATCATTTACGACCTTTGCCTGATAGCTGAAAATATTCTCATCGGAAATAAACTCTTTACTGTCCGGCTGATGAAGCTTTCCTCTGTATATGGTATTTTTGGAAAACAAAGACGGCTTTACACTGTCTCCTCCTTCTACCTTTCCAAAAAGCTTCAGATCAATTCCGCTTTCGTCAGAAGCCATACGGATGATCTCTTTGTCATAAAAAGAAATTCCCAGCTTCTCTGAAAGCATTTTTCCTACAGTACGGCCGCCGCTTCCATACTGCCTTGCAATGGAAATCACAATATTTTCATCCATTTTCTTTCCTCCTTGCATGATCCCCGGCAAATCCCCCGGATCTGCCCTGCTGTCTTTTATTCTCCCAGATATGCTTTCTGGACAGCCTCATTATGAAGAAGATCCTCAGCTTTGCCTTCCAGAGTGATATTTCCTGTTTCCAGTACATATGCCCTGTCTGCAATAGAAAGGGCTTTCTTTGCATTCTGCTCTACCAGAAGAACTGTGGTACCGCCTTCACTTACATCCTTAATGATATTAAAAATCTCATTTACAAAAATTGGCGAAAGTCCCATAGAAGGCTCGTCCATTAAGATAATCCTGGGTTTACTCATCAGGGCGCGTCCCATGGCAAGCATCTGCTGCTCTCCGCCTGAAAGAGTTCCTGAACGCTGTCCCTGCCGTTCTTTCAGCCTTGGAAATCTCTTGTATACCATTTCAAGACTTTCTGCAATTTCATTTTTGTCTTTACGTGTATATGCACCCATAAGAAGATTTTCATATACAGTCATATCCGAAAACACGCGTCTTCCTTCCGGGACATGAGCCATCCCCATTTCTACAATCTTATGGGCAGGCACCTTTGTCAGGTCTTTGCCCTCAAACATGATACTTCCGGATTTTGCCTGAAGGATTCCTGTAAGTGTCTGGAGTGTAGTTGTCTTTCCGGCGCCGTTGGCACCGATCAAAGCAATGACCTCTCCCTGGTTTACCTCAAAGGAAATCCCCTTCAGAGCCTGGATCACACCATAATATACCTGAAGATCCTTTACTTCCAGCATTGCCATAACTGATTTCCTCCTATTCTCCCAGATATGCTGTAATAACCTGTGGGTTATTCAGTACCTCTGAAGTTTCCCCCTGTGTCAGAACCTGACCAAAATTCAGCACAGTAAGCTTTTCACAGATACCGCCTACCAGTTTCATATCATGTTCTATCAGAAGTGTCGTCATATGGAAATGTTCCTGTACAAAACGGATAGTGTCCATCAGTTCCTGTGTTTCATTTGGATTCATTCCTGCAGCCGGCTCATCCAGAAGGAGAAGCTTAGGCTCTGTTGCCAATGCACGGGCTATCTCCAGTTTACGCTGTTTTCCATAAGGAAGATTTCCGGCAAGAAGATCCGCTTCCTTATCCAGATCAAAGACTTTCAAAATTTCCATAGCCTTTTCGTTCATTTCTTTTTCTACTTTAAAATATTTTGGCAGTCTTAAAACACCAGTGAGAACAGAGTACTGATAATGATTATGAAGCCCTGCTTTTACATTATCCAGAACAGGCATATCTTTAAACAAACGGATATTCTGGAAAGTACGGGCAATTCCCGCTTTGTTGATCTCAATGGTACTTTTTCCTGTGATATCCTGGCCATCCAGCCGGATAATCCCCTCTGTAGGCTTATATACGCCTGTCAAAAGATTGAATACCGTAGTCTTGCCGGCACCGTTAGGACCGATCAGACCGTAAAGTTCTCCCTTTTCAATATTTAAATGAAAGCCGTCAACCGCCCGAAGACCGCCGAACTGAATTGACAGATGATTTACTTCCAGCATTGCCATAGTCAAGCTGCCTCCTTGTTCATTTTTCCGCCTTTAAATTTCTCTACCATACGGCTTCTCCAGTTTCTTGCTGCCGGAGCCCAGTTAAAGAGCATCATCACGATCAACACGACCGCATAGATCAGCATACGGTAATTTGCAAATCCTCGAAGCAGTTCCGGAAGAGCATAAAGGATAATCGCTGCGATCATAGAACCTCTCAGGTTTCCGATGCCACCCAGAACCACATACACAAGAATCAGAATAGACATATTATAATCGAATACCGATACTTTCAGCATAGACAGATTATGGGAATAAAGCACGCCTGCCACGCCTGCCAGAGCTGCTGAAACCGTAAATGCAAGAAGCTTATATTTTGTTACATCGATGCCTATGGATTCTGCAGCGATCCTGTTGTCTCTTGTGGACATAATGGCACGTCCGCTTCTGGAATGCACCAGATTCTGTACAATAAACAAAGTGAGCAATACAAGGATCACGCCAATCAGGAAAAAGTGCTCCTTAATATCCTTATAAAGAGCCGACGTACCGGAAATACCAAGCGCTCCCTTCAGGATCTTTTTTCCTCCGGCAACAAGTTTAAAGCCAGCAGAAGTAGTTGCCACATGAATGCCGTTTTCGTCCACGCCAACATAAAGAATGTTGATCAGATTTTTAATGATCTCGCCAAAAGCAAGAGTAACAATCGCAAGATAATCTCCGCGGAGTCTTAATACCGGAATACCGATCAGAACACCAAAAATCCCTGCCACAGCTGCCCCCACCAAAATGGCAAGGATAAATCTTGGAACCGACGGAAGGGCATCTGCTGTCATATGTGAAAACAATGCGCTGGAATATGCGCCCACACACATAAAGCCTGCATGTCCAAGGCTCAGTTCTCCGGAAAATCCCACAACAAGGTTCAGGGATACTGCCGCGATCGTATAAACGCAGAGAGGAACCAGAAGTCCTGTAAGAAGTCTGGAAAGATTTCCTGTGGAGGAAAGGATCTGAACCACTGCAAACAAAAGGATCACGATCCCATATGTTATAAAATTGTTTTTTGTTGTCTTATTCATCTTATTTTTCATATGATCCACCTTACACTTTCTCCTGAATGTTTTTGCCAAACAATCCGGTAGGCTTCACCAGGAGCACAATGATCAGAACTGCAAATACAATGGCATCTGCTACTTGAGAAGAAATGTAGGCTTTTCCAAAAATTTCGATCACACCAAGAAGGATTCCTCCCACCATGGCTCCCGGAATAGATCCGATACCTCCGAATACTGCTGCAACAAAAGCCTTGATTCCAGGCATGGCTCCTGTATACGGAGTCAGTGTAGGATAAGCAGAGCAAAGCAGAAGTCCGGCAATGGCCGCAAGTCCGGAACCAATGGCAAAGGTCAGGGAAATTGTTGCATTTACATTTACTCCCATCAGCTGAGCTGCATCGCGGTCCTCAGAAACCGCCTGCATAGCACGCCCCGGTTTTGTTTTTCGCACAAAAAACGTAAGAGCCGCCATAATGATCACACTTACAACAATTGTCACAATTGTGATTCCCTTGATCACAAGCTGTCCTCCGAAAAGAGAAAGAGAAGGAACATCAATGACTGTTACAAAGCTTTTGGCATCCGCACCAAAAATAAGCAGGGCAAGATTCTGAAGAAGATAACTGACGCCAATAGCCGTGATCAGCACTGCAAGGTTGGACGATGCCTTTCTCAGAGGGCGATATGCAACTTTTTCAATCACAATGCCCAGTACCGTACAGAATACAATGGAAATCACAACAGCCAGAACCGGAGACATACCTCCTTTTGTAATAGCTGTAAGGATTACAAAAGCGCCGACCATGATAACATCTCCATGAGCAAAATTCAGCATTTTTGCAATACCATACACCATTGTATAACCCAGAGCAATGATCGCATAGATACTGCCCAGGCTGATTCCATCTTTTAAATAAGATATAAAACTCATAGTGCACCTCTTATCATAAAGTTAATAAAAAGGAACGGCGGACGGTCACACTGCAAGGCAACCGTCCCCGTCCTTATGACTATCAATGATCAAATCAGCGGTTCACTGATTATTCCATTTCTTTGTAAGCACCATTTTCGATCACAAATGCTTTCGGCTCTTTATCGCACTCGCCTTCCTCTGTCCATTTTGCTTTTCCTGTAAGTCCGTCAAGCTCTGTGCTAAGCATTGCTTCGCTCATTGCCGCACTGATATCTTCGTTTGCCATATCCGGAGTGATCTCTGCTGCCTCTGCTGCGGCTTTCATTGCATAGATAACATCATAAGCATCTGCTGCAAACTGGTTCGGTGTTTCTCCGCCTGAAATCTCATTATAAGATTTTACAAATGCCTGGCTTGCTTCATCTTCTGCTGTTGCAGAGAAAGGAGTCAGAAGCATAACACCTTCTGCAAGAGAAGTATCAAAATTCTCTACGTTAAGAATACCGTCCATGCCGTCAACACCAAAGAACTTAATGTCCATGCCTGCCTCTGATGCCTGCTGAAGGATCAATGCATTGTCGGAATAGTAGTTTGGAAGGAAAAGAAGCTCTGCGCCGCTGTCAGCAATCTTCTTAAGCTGTACAGAATAATCTGTATTATTATCTGTTGTATAAGCCTCGTCTGCAACTACTTCCAGACCGTTTTCCTCTGCTGCTTCTACAAAAGAATCATGCACGCCGGAATTGTAGTCTGCCATGGAATCATACAGAACAGCCACCTTAGTTGCAAGCTTATGCTCTCCGATATACTGTGCAGATTTTGCGCCCTGTGCCGGGTCTGTAAAGCACATACGGAATTCGTTGGAGCCTGATGTGATAGAATCAACCGCTGTAGCAGATGGAGTAAACAGGAAAGTGCTCTCTGCTGCCTCTGCACCTACTGCAATGCAGGAACCGGAAGTAACTGCACCGCAAAGCATCTGCATTCCCTTATCAAGCAGATCATTGTATGCATTTACTGCTTTTTCCGGATCTCCCATATCATCTCCTGCTGCCAGAAGTTCTACCTGATATCCATTAAATCCACCATTCTCATTTATTTCATTAATAGCAATCTGAGCTGCATTATAGACGTTTGTACCATACTGTGCATAATCGCCCGTCATCGGTCCGATTACGCCAATCTTAAATGTTTCATCACCTTCTGCAAAAACAGATACCGGCATAGCCATTGTTGCCGCCACAGCAACTGCTGCTGTTACGCTCAGAGCTTTTTTCCAGTTTTTCATAATAAATCTCCTCCTTTTTTCACTTTCATTCGCTAATACTTTAATGTTTTGATTATAGCATTAGAATTTTATGATTGCAAGTGCAAATTTATAAAAAAATCACATACCCAATATTGGATATGTGATCTTTTGACAGGGAATCCCTGATGTTTTTATTTATGCTACAGCCTTTTTAGCGATCTCTGCAAGTGCTGTAAATCCAGCTGCATCATTAACTGCCATCTCAGCAAGCATCTTTCTGTTGATGTCGATGTTTGCAACTTTAAGACCATGCATCATTTTGCTGTAGGAAAGTCCGTTCATTCTTGCAGCAGCGTTGATACGTGCGATCCAGAGCTGTCTGAACTGACGTTTTTTCTGCTTTCTTCCTGCATAGGAGCTTGCAAGTGCTCTCATTACAGACTGTTTAGCGATTCTATACTGTTTGGAACGAGCTCCTCTGTAGCCCTTTGCCAGTTTTAATGTACGGTTATGTCTTTTCTTTGCGTTTAATCCGCCTTTAATTCTTGCCATTTCTTAATTTCCTCCTGTTCGTCTTCTTACTTCTTATAAATAAGGCAGTGCTTTCCTGATGTTTTTCAGGTTTGTAGAATCAACAACAGTGGCCTTTCTCAGATTTCTCTTTCTCTTCTGAGATTTCTTTGTTAAGATATGGCTCTTATAAGCTTTGTTTCTCATGATTTTTCCGGTACCTGTTTTTTTGAAGCGTTTTGCTGCTGCTCTACATGTTTTAATCTTAGGCATTTTTATTTCCTCCTTGATTCGTTGGTTCTGTTTTATTTCACATTACTGTTATATGCGCCCTGCAGCACATCCTCAGTAACTGCTTAACGTTTTTCACTGAGAAACATTGTCATGCTTCTCCCTTCGATCTTCGGGGCTTTTTCTACTACTGCAATATCTGTAAGAAGCTCCGCAAAATCATCCAGCACATGTCTGCTGCTTGCCATATGGGCCATTTCTCTTCCTCTGAAACGCAGAGTGACTTTTACGCGGTCACCTTTGCTGAGGAATTTCCTTGCAGCGTTTACCTTTGTCTTTAAGTCATTCGTATCAATATTAGGAGAGAGACGTACCTCTTTAATGTCGATGGTTTTCTGTTTTTTCTTTGCTTCCTTTTCTTTACGGGAAAGCTCGTAACGGTATTTGCCATAATCAATGATCTTGCACACCGGCGGTTTCGCCTGCGGTGCGATCTTTACCAGATCAAGTCCTGCCTCCTGTGCCTTGAACATAGCTTCTCTGGCAGACATGATTCCAAGCTGAGCTCCGTCTGCTCCGATCAGACGTACTTCTTTGTCTCTGATTTGTTCGTTAATCATTAAATTGCTAATTGTCGTACACCTCCATACCTGTAATGATATACCCTGACTTTTTTACTATATGAAAAAAAGTGCGGACAAAATCCACACTCACTTATATCCTCTTTCATATTCTGTGATTCCGAATATGACGCATTCTCAAAACCGCGGTTCAACCAGCAGTTAGATGCCGAGACATATAAACCCGAGACACATCTGATGTGCTAAGGTGAGAGTGAACTCTGCTTTGTTTTCTTCACGTACTGGTTAAATATATCATATGCTTTTCTTAAAGTCAAGTATTTTT
>NZ_CABVDF010000085.1:0-10912 GCF_902497045.1 uncultured Blautia sp.
GATATATATTTCGTAAAATTTGAGGAGGAGAGTTGTATATGCGCAAAACAAAAATCATTTGTACTATGGGTCCGTCAACAGATAAAGAGGGAATACTTGAACAGCTTGCTATAGAGGGAATGGACGTTGCCAGATTCAATTTTTCTCATGGGGATCATGAGGAACAGAAAGGCCGTCTGGATCGTCTGAAAGCTATCCGCACAAAGATCAACAGACCCATTGCTGCGCTGCTCGATACAAAAGGACCGGAGATCCGTATCCGGGAGTTTGCCAAAGGAAAAATAACTCTGACAGAAGGTCAGAAGTTTACTTTGACAGCAGATGAGATTCAGGGAGACGAAGAGAGAGTTTCCATTACTTATAAGGAGCTTTATAAGGATGTGAAGCCAGGCGACAGTATCCTTATTGACGACGGTCTGATTGGTCTGGAAGTAGAAGAGATCGAAGGTTCCGATATCCACTGTGTGGTCATTAACGGCGGTATCGTTTCCAACAAAAAAGGTATTAACCTTCCGGGCGTCAGCGTAAATATGCCTTTTATCAGCCAGAAGGACAGGGAGGATATCCTGTTTGGTATTCAGGAGGAATTTGATTTTATTGCGGCTTCCTTTACCAGAACTGCAGATGATGTTCTGGAGATCCGTAAGATTCTTGACGAAAATGGCGGCCGTGATCTGAACATTATCGCAAAGATTGAAAACCAGCAGGGTGTAGACAATATCGACAGCATTATTGAGGTTGCCGACGGCATTATGATCGCTCGCGGAGACATGGGAGTGGAGATTCCGCTGGAGGACGTTCCGGTGATCCAGAAAGAGATCATCAACAAGGTTTATAATGCAGGAAAACAGGTAATCACAGCAACTCAGATGCTGGATTCCATGATGAAAAACCCACGTCCTACCCGTGCAGAGACAACGGATGTTGCCAATGCCATCTATCAGGGAACCAGCGCTATTATGCTTTCCGGTGAGACTGCCGCAGGTAAATATCCGGTGGAAGCACTTCGCACCATGGTGAAGATTGCTCTGCGCACAGAAAGCGATATTGCATACAATAAAGAATTCAGTATTCTTTCCAGAGAACATGAATCTGCTATTAATATGACTACCGCGATTTCTCATGCAACCTGTATGACAGCCATTGATCTGGGTGCAAAGGCGATCATTACAGTAAGCCGTTCCGGAAATACGGCGCGGATGATCTCCAAATACCGTCCGGGCTGCATGATCGTAGGCTGTTCTCCGGAGGAACATACCTGCAGACAGCTGAACATGTCCTGGGGTATCACTCCGGTTCATATTAAAGAGGAGTACAGCATGGAAATCCTTCTGCTTCATGCAACAGAGGCGGCAGAGAGAGCCGGATATGTGGAAAAAGGCGATGTTGTAGTTCTTACCGCAGGCGTTCCTCTTGGACGTTCCGGAAATACAAATCTGATCAAGGCAACAGTCGTAGGAGAATACTAAAAAATAAGAAAAGCCCTTTCAAGGCAGCGCATTGACTGTCTGAAAGGGCTTTTATTTCTTTTAGGATATGATAAATGTTATTCCGTATAGGTATTTCCGTTTTCATCTGTCCAGGTTCCATCTCCATTATCGGTATAGCCTACGCCATTTTCATCGCGATAATGATAATCCCCGTTTGTGGTCTCTTTTATATCGACGGTGCCGTTGCTGCCCTGGAGCTCATGCTGCCCCAGCTGGGTTCCGAAATAGTAATCTTCGTCGTCCCAGGTATGGTAGGAATTTCCATTGGCATCTGCCCAGTTTCCATCTCCCTGATAACTGTATCTGGTTCCGGAATCGTCGGAATAAGTTCCGTCTCCGTTATCGTAAAGGACTCTGGATTCGGATTCGTCTTCGCCTGGCGCTACAATTGATGCGACACCGGAAGCATTACTGAATCCACTGGTGTATGGCACGCCTTCTGGAAGAGTGTCATAATCTGATACAGACCCGTCACTGTCATAGTCTGTGGCTTCGTTTACCTGTCCACTATTTTCTATAAGGGATTCAGGAGTTATTTCTGTCTCTGTATTTTCTGCTGCGGTATTCTCTGACGGGTTCTTTTCAATCGGGGGCGCTGTGGTTTTTTGCATGTTTACCAGTTGAGAAAACGGCGCATAATCCGGTGCGTTCTTTTCTTCTGAATCTGTATTCTTTTCCAGAGCAGTTTTTTCTGTATTCACTGGTACTGCGGTTGTCCCGGCAGAAACATTAAATACCAGATTGCCGCCTGCAAGGAGCGCTGTCACAAGAATTCCCGGCAGGATTCCTCTGCGAAGCTTACGCAGGTTCACCATATACAGGATTCTGTCCTTGAACACCATTCCACTGTCATTGAGGCTTGCCGTCGCATAGGGAATCTGATTTTCCATGGCTACTGTCCGAAGAAGCAGTTGTCTGTAAAGCCTGTAATCTTTTTTATTTACCCGGTTCACAACTGCTGTGTCACATAGATTCTCAATATCCTTATCCGCTTCTTTCAGCATAATAAGAAGGAACGGATTGAACCAGTATATTGATGCGCAGACTCGAAGAAGCATCTTATACCAGAGATCCCGGTGACAATAATGGGTAAGTTCATGATAAAAAACAAGTTTCCTTTCCTCTGCTGAATATCCGGTTGCCGGAAGATACAGCTTTGTATGAAAAAGTCCTGCAAGAAGCGGTGTGGTAAGACCTGCATTTCGCCTTAGTTCTGGCATTTTTCGTACATGCTTCCTCCGACACGCCTCTCTGTACATCTGAATACTCACCGGATCACTGACCTGAATACTCATCCGTTTCAGATTCCTCATGGAAAGATAATATGACAGCAGTTCGCCTGCCAGTTTAAGCGCTGCCACGCTCAGCCAGATTACTGTAACAATTACAGCTGCAATTCTTGTCCATTTACCTGACTCATAGGTGATATATCCTTTTGGTGCTGAGACCCCGGCCTGACTTTTCATATTATTGCTCACAGACGGCACAGCTTCTGCCAGCTGCTGACTCTCCTTGGGTCTGACAGCATGATTCTCTGTCTTCGGATCTTGCGCCTCCAAATGACTGCTTCTCTGCACTTTAAAATTTACCAGTGACAGAGTTGATGGCAGCTGCACTGGAATCATAAGACTGATTGTTACAAACAGCCAGGTAAAATATTTCCATCTGGCAGATACTTTACCTTTCGATAAAGCCGCAAACACTTTGACCAGCAAGATTACAACTGCTGCAATAATATTCAGTTTCAGAATATGCAGAACAAAAACTTCCATAATTAGTTATTCCTCCTTGTCCTCCAGTTCCCTGAGAAAATTACTGAGATCCTGGATTTCTTCTGAACTGATCTTTTTTCCATGATATAGTGTTGTTACAAATTTTTTCAGTGAATTTCCATAAAGTTTTTCAAGAAGACTCTGACTTTCATGGGTCTGATAATCCGACTGCGAAACCAGTGGTGTATATAGATTCATTTTTCCTTGCTTCGTTACTTCCACGAAATTTTTACTTTCCAGTCTGGTCAGTAATGACAGGATTGTTGTGGACGCAAGTTTTTTCTTCCTGTTGATCACTTTTTCAATCTCCGGTCTGGTCATGGGAGGAGTGCCATTCCAAAGAACAAGCATAATATCCAGTTCTGATTCGGGTAGTCTCTGATATGTTTTTTTCACCTTTTTTCAGCCCTCCTGTTACATATTCTCTATAAATCCAGTATTCGTTGTACTAGGAATAATTTTCTGATAATTTTATTTTACCATGATTTACGGAAATAACAAGGACTTCTGCATATTTTACAGAAGCCCTTTGTTTCAGCTGCTGACCGCTGTCAGTCTATCTCCGTATAACTGCTGCCGTTTTCATCGTACCATGTCCCGTCTCCATTGTTGGTAAATCCGGTGCCGTTTTCATCGGCGAAATAGTAATCGCCATTTGTAGTCTGGGTAACCGTTACAGTATTGCCCTCCACATCCTGAAGATGGTGCTGTTCCAGCGGATATCCCATATGATGTGTATCATCATTCAGAGCTGAATACGTATTTCCGTTTTCGTCTGTATAGGTTTCATCCCCGTTATCGGTATATGTCATTCCATCATCACCACGATATTCATAAGAGTTGTCTTCGTAAAGAATATATTTGACTGTAATTGTATTTCCGTTACTGTCAGCTAATACCATAGGCGCAGTAGAAATAATAGCCAAATCATCACTGTTATCTTCGGAATTTGAAGAATTATTTTCTTCTGTATCGGAAGAATTTGAATCTTCTCCGGATTGCTGAACGGAAGTATCAGTTTCTGCTTTATCAGAATCTCCGGCTGCATTTTCCTCTGCCTGTCTGGTAAAAGACGGGTTTCCAGGATAGGAGATATATTCTATAAATTTCCTCACATCACCTATATCAGCTGCGTCTTTTGCATATCCTACTGCCATATACAGGCTGTCTCCTTCTGAATAAACAGTCTGATAGCAGGCCTCATAAGTGTCGTTGCATTTGGCAATTCCTGTTTTGACATCCTCCAGCGAATATTTATAAATATTTACATAATCACTTCCATTGGTATAGCTGGCATAAGTACCATCCGTATCTGCATTCTCCCAGGCAGAACCAGTCGGCGGCTGCGTATAAAAATCATTATTTCCAGCTGCCATAACAGTTCCTGCTGAAAAAATCCCAAGTGTTGCTGCAGTCATAAGTGTCATAAACTTTGTTGTTCTTTTCTTCATAGTGGATTCTCCCTGAATTTTATTTTCTACATCTGTAGAAGTTGATTTTATTCTACATCTGTAGAAGAAAAAAGTCAACCATTATTTCTACATTTGTAGAAATAATGGTTGACTAAACATTGACCAATGCCATGAGAAACGCAGCTAAAATATCCGAAGACACAGCAATACCGCAATTTACTTTGTCTGGCGATTGATATATTTCGCCTTATATTTGGAGTATACGATGGTCTGATCTTTGTACAGACCATAATAGCCGGATACGGCATAGCTGACAACCACGGCAATAAGATAAAAAGATACGCCCTCAAATCCAAACAGCTCAAAGGCAATAAGGATAGAGGTAATGGGGCAGTTAGTTACACCGCAGAACAGGGCGGCCATTCCGGAAGCGGCACAGAGAGACGGGGAAAGTCCCACAAGCTGCCCCATGACACAGCCGAAGGTAGCGCCGATACAGAAGGAGGGAACGATCTCGCCGCCCCGGAAGCCTGCTTTCATGGTAATGGCTGTAAGAAGCAGCTTCCAGAGGAAATCCGAAGGACGGGCCTGTCCTTCTTCTACAGCTAACTGGATCAGTTCATTTCCCGCGCCCATAAAATCCTTTGTCTGAAGAAGAACGGTGATCAGGATCAGAGCGGCAGAGGCGGCAAGGATCCTGAAATAAGGATTTTTCAGAAAACGCTTATAAAAATCTCCTATGCCTTTCAGGGTTACACAAAACAGAATACTGACAAGTCCGCAGCCCACAGCCACAAGAAGCATTTTTAATCCGGTAAAAGCAGTCAGCTCCGGGATGCCGTATACATGGAAGCTTTCCGGGTGTATGCCGATGCCGGCGGCAAATTTAGCTGCAACCAGAGAGGAGATCACACAGGGAAGCAGGGCGGCATAGTACATGATCCCTACGCTGACGACCTCCAGAGAAAAAACGGCGGCAGCCATGGGAGTTCCGAAAACAGCAGAAAAAGCGGCGCTCATGCCGCACATAATAATCACATGCTGATCCTCTTCGTCCAGATGAAACCAGGAACCAAGCTGATTTCCGATACTGCCTCCAAGCTGAATGGCGGCTCCCTCACGTCCTGCAGAGCCTCCTGTCAGGTGAGTCAGAAGTGTGGAGACAAAAATCATAGGGGCAGAACGGAGACGGATATTATCCTGGGAACGGATGGCAGAAAGAACCTGATTGGTGCCGCCGTCGTCTTTTCCGAATTTCTGATAAAGGAATACAATGCATAAGCCTGCAATGGGAAGCAGAAGAAAGACCTGGAGATTTTCCATGCGGAACCCGGTGACTGCTTTCAGTGCATGAGCAAAAATACTGCTTACCGCGCCTACCACCAGCCCGGTGACAACAGCCAGCGCCAGCCACTTAAGAAGATGCGCTGTGTACTTCCATATCTGGTTCCAATAGAAAAGGACCCGTTCCAGTCCTTTTCTATCGTGTATGTTTTGTTGTGTATCCATGATTACTCCTGTGTAATTCCGGTTACTTCATATCCTGCGTTTTTGATAACTTCGCGGATCTTATCCTCGTCCACACGCTCCGGCGCTGTAAAGACAGTCGTCTTTTTTTCGTGGGAGGAAACCACATCCTCTGCCTGAAAAGCAGCTTTGACAGCTTCGTTTACATGAGCCTCACAGTGCGGGCACATCATACCTTCTACATTTACAGTGATCTTTACCATAGTCTTATTCTCCTTTTCATTCTTATTTTCATTATAAGGGTTTTCTGTGTCAATGGAAACCATTTGTTTGATTTTTTTGTCTTTTGAGGCATCATGGATCTTAAAAAGATTCAGCCGCAGGGCATTTGTTACCACGCAGAAGCTGGAAAGGCTCATTGCCGCAGCCCCGAACATAGGGTTCAGCGTCCAGCCGAAAATGGGGATCCACACACCTGCGGCAAGGGGGATGCCGATGATGTTGTAGAAAAATGCCCAGAAAAGATTTTCGTGGATATTGCGCAGGGTAGCCCGGCTTAAACGAATGGCGGCAGGAACATCGCTGAGCCGGCTTTTCATCAGAACTACATCTGCCGCGTCTATGGCAATGTCTGTTCCGGCGCCGATGGCAATGCCGATATCTGCTCTGGTAAGAGCCGGCGCATCATTGATCCCGTCTCCGACCATGGCAACCTTGCCTTTTTCTTTAAGGGAGCGGATCACACTTTCCTTTCCGTCCGGAAGAACTCCGGCGATCACCTGATCCACGCCTGCCTGTCTGCCGATGGCGTTGGCGGTTTTCTCATTATCACCGGTAAGCATCACAACCCGGATGCCCATATTCTGGAGCTCCTTTACTGCCCGGGGACTGTCTTCCTTAATCACATCCGCAACAGCAATGATACCTGCCAGCTGGTTTTCTCTGGCAAAGAGAAGGGGCGTTTTGCCCTGCTCTGCCAGGTCCTCGGCTTTTTTGCGAAGAGAGGCGGGAACCGTTACGCGGCTGCTGATAAATTTCATATTTCCTCCGGTAAGTGTTTCTCCGTTTACTTTCCCGGAAAGCCCATTGCCCGGAAGCGCCTGGAAATCTTCTGCATCAGCGGCAGTAAGAGACAGGGCTTCTGCTTTTTTCAGAACAGCTCTGGCAAGAGGATGCTCGCTTTTTTTCTCAAGGGAAAGAGCAAGGGTGAGAAGCTCTTTTTCGGTAAATCCTTCAGCTGGAAGGATATCGGTCACTTCCGGCTGACCGCTGGTGATGGTGCCTGTTTTATCAAGGGCAACGATCTGAACTCTGCCTGTTTCTTCCAGAGAAACGGCGGTTTTAAACAGGATCCCATGCTTGGCGCCCATTCCGTTGCCAACCATGATGGCTACCGGGGTGGCAAGTCCAAGGGCGCAGGGACAGCTGATTACCAGAACAGAGATTCCTCTTGCAAGGGCATAGCCGAAGGTCTGTCCGGCAAGCAGCCATACAAGGGTGGTGATCACGGCGATGGCGATTACAGCCGGAACAAAGATTCCGGAAACTTTGTCGGCGATCTTTGCGATGGGAGCCTTGGTAGCGGCTGCGTCGCTGACCATTTTAATGATCTGGGAAAGGGTGGTATCTTCGCCTACATGAGTGGCTTCACAGCGGATGAAGCCGGACTGGTTTACTGTAGCTGCGGAAACCATATCTCCGGCAGCCTTGTCAACGGGGATGCTTTCTCCTGTAAGAGCGGATTCATTTACCGCGCTGGAGCCTTCCAGAACAATCCCGTCTACCGGGATGTTTTCTCCGGGGCGGACAACGAAGATATCTCCTTTTCTTACCTGTTCAATGGGAACCGTGGTTTCCTGCCCGCTGCGGATCACCACGGCTGTTTTCGGCGCCAGCTTCATGAGACTTTTCAGGGCGTCGGTGGTTTTTCCCTTGGAACGGGCTTCCAGCATTTTTCCTACAGTAATAAGAGTCAGGATCATGGCGGCGGACTCAAAATAAAAGTCCATCATATAATCCATGACAGCGTCCATGTTGCCGTCCACCTGAGCCCTTGTCATGGCAAACAGCACATACACGCTCCATACAAAGGACGCCATGGAGCCAAGGGCTACCAGGGTATCCATGTTGGGGGCTTTGTGCCAGAGGCTCTTAAAGCCGCTGATAAAAAACTTCTGGTTGATGACCATGACAATACCTGCCAGAAGCAGCTGGAGAAGCCCCATGGCAATGTGATTATCCTCAAACCAGGCGGGAATCGGCCATCCCCACATCATATGTCCCATGGAAAAGTACATCAGTACCAGCAGAAAGCCAACAGATGCGATCAGACGTTTCTTAAGCACAGGTGTTTCGTGGTCGGCCAGGGCTTCCGCAGCTTCGGAAGGGGATACCTTCTGACCGGCAGAGCCTTTTACAGAAGCGCCGTAGCCTGCTTCCTCCACTGCAGCGATGATATCTGCCTCAGAAGCAGTTCCTTCCACACCCATGGAGTTGGTGAGGAGGCTTACGGAGCAGGAAGTGACTCCCGGCACATGAGAGACTGCTTTTTCTACCCGGGAGCTGCAGGCTGCACAGCTCATTCCGGTTACATTATATTGTTCCATTCAGATTCCTCCTTTTCCTTTTCGGATTTTTATTTCATCAGCTTCTGCAGAGTTGTCATCAGCTCGTCAACGGTCTCGTCCTTTCCCTCACGGATATCCCGGGCTACGCAGGTATGGATATGTGCGGAAAGCAGCTCTCTGTTAAAAGCATTTATGGCTGCGTTTACGGCAGCGGACTGGATCAGGATATCGTTGCAGTAGGTATCGTTTTCTACCATTTTTATGATTCCCCGCACCTGTCCTTCAATACGCTTCATCCGGTTGATAAGCTTTTTCTTCTCTTCCGGAGAACGGTGGGTGGATCTGGTGCAGCAGCATGTGGTCTGGTCTGACATATGAGTTGCCTCCTTTTATTGGAATATACCCCGCAGGGGTATTGGTTATGTGGATAATATATACCATATGGGGGTATATTGTCAAGGCTGTTTTTTAACAAAATAGAGAAGCCGTCAGATCTGAATAGGAATGCTCCATATCTGAAAGGAATCTGTCAGTTTTGTTATGGAAAAACAGAAATATGAAACGTACAGAAGATAAAAGAATGCGTACGGCGAACCGCAAGGTGTTTGAAAATCAGGATCATTCCAGAACAGTAGAGATCTATCTGGAGCCGGTCCACTACCAGGATCTGGACGGAGCATGGAAGGAGATGGACGATACTCTGGAGGAAGTAGGCGTCGGAGACAGAAGTCTGAAAGACGGAAACAATGGCTTCCGTAATCGTAAGGGGTCTCTGGAAATATGTCTGGATCCTGCGGCACAGGAAGTACATACGGTATCTCTGAATAAGGAAAATATGGTTCTTTCCTGGGGGGCTGGAAGGCTGTCTGCCGGTAAGCGCGCAGAAACAGGAATCTTCAGAATGACGTGATCGCCCTTGTTGATGAGACCGGAGATACCGTAGTAAACTATACTTATGACAGTTGGGGAAAAGTCCTGAGCATCACCGGAAGCAGGAAAGACACCATAGGTCAGCTGAATCCCTTCCGCTACAGAGGCTACTATTACGACAAAGAGACGGGAATGTATTACTTGAAGAACAGGTACTATGATCCGGAGATTAGAAGGTTTATCTGTGCGGATGGACAGGTGAACAGTGGAAGTCTTGGGAAAAATATGTATGCATACTGCGAAAATAATGCAGTAAATCTTGCAGATTACAGTGGCTGTTCGGTGATTTCAATAGGAAGTTGGCTGGGTAAATTAGTAGCTGGCGTGATAAAAAAAGCAGTAGTAGCAGTAGCTAAAAAAGCAGCATCAGCAGTTGCGGGATTTGTTGCAGGATTTGTGGCACATAAAGCTATAGATTTCGTAGGATCAATTGATTTTTTTGCTTCAAAAGAAAAAGAAGAAGTAAAGATAGACGCAGGCGCTATATTGCGGTCTAAGAATCAGAGGAAAGATATTCCAATTTATAGATATGGTGGAACAAATCCAGGTAATTTAACTCCAAAAAACAAGGATTGGGACACAGGGCTTTCGTTTTCAACAATTTCCCCACGACCTGGACGTGAAGCAGCAGTTACAACCATAAACAAGTTGAACGCAACAGGAGTGGTATTTGCTGAGCAAGATGGTCCAACTCATGTGACAGTTCTTCCAAGAGGAGCAACTGTAGAAACTTGGACAAAAATGGGTTCAAATTCTATTTGGACTCAGGCAGTAAAAAGTGTAGTTGTAAAATGAGATGGAGGATATTGATATGATAGTAGATATTGATACTTTATATGAAATGTTGGATGAGGAACAACCGATAAAGGTTCAGGAAGTTGCCCTTAGAGAGGCGAGAAAGATAAAATCCTTATCTGTATTTATGCAGCCTGTAGAATATAAATGGTCATGGGAAAATTGTGCAAAAGTAATCTGTGAAAAAACAGATAAGGAAATAAATAATTACACATATGAGATGCTGGAGTGGCTGCAGGATCTTAATTGGCCGGGAGCATTTTTGATCATGGAGAGACTGGAAAAAATGGATCCTCAGTTATTGGTGCATGCTTTTATTTATAAAGTAAAGCAGGCGCTTCTGTTAAAAGACACTGAATGGTTGGGAAGGATGTCATATCTTCTGAAAAATAAAAAGTTCTATGATGCACTTTTTGAAGAAAAAAAATATCAGAAAATAATGAGAAGATACTATGAAGAATATTGGGGGGAATTAAAAT
>NZ_CABVDF010000086.1:0-10885 GCF_902497045.1 uncultured Blautia sp.
CAGAATCCTAGTACCATTTTCTCCCGGCACCCTTATCTTATTAGCTGCAAGATCAATAAACCTGCCTATCATAATATGGAAAATATAAACATAAAGGGACAGTTTCTGCCCGATAAATTCCAACAGCGGATTTCCCATCTGGGGCCTGGTCACAGACAGAACACACAGACTTCCCAGCACCAGGTATGTTCCCATATAGAACTGCACCACTCCGATATGGGTTCTTTCCCATAAGGCAATACCAATTCCTGAGATGATCACCACATAAAAATATACAAGCGGTATTTTGGAAAAGATCTTTTTGATTTTTTCCACATTCAGCTTAGCCAGCATACCAAAAAGAAAAAACGGAAGTGCTCGGAACAGATAGCAGTTAAACAGATATGCTCTGTTTCCTGTGTCAAATAAAGGAATTGAACTGGGAATCGGTAAAATATATTTCAGTTCTCCAAAAGCAATAAATCCTATCCATAAAAGTACTGCTACGATTATGATCCACGGAGAAATTTTCTTTTCGTCAAACAAAAGCACAGTCAGATAACAGTACAGCAGTGCCCCCAAAAACCATAAATGCGAGTACACAAACGGGTCATTTGTCAGGAAAAATTTTGCAATCTTGTCTTTTGTAAGAAGTGAAGCTGTATATTCCACAATATTCCAGTCCGGATCCAGCATCTGATTCCAAGTCACACAAAAAACAGCATAAACCAGTGCAGCAATCACAACCAGACTTAAAATATGACGAATCTTTCGCCATGTATTAGATCTTATCAGCCTGTTACTGCTGTCCGTGCAAAAGAATCCCGATACAAAGAAAAAATAAGGAACTGCAAAGCTGCATAAAGGTCTTATGATAAGTCCCAATGGATCAGGAAAGCCAAAATGCAGGAGTACAACTGCCATACATGCCAGCCCTTTTATGGTATCCATCAGTCTGTAACGAACTTTTCCCATGATAAATATATTCCTTTCTCCTGTTTTTATTCTATAATAAAATCTTTTTCCCCAGTTTCGATGCAGGCTTTTCAATCAGATGCCAGACCACCGCACCTGCTGCTGCAGCAAATACCACAGAGACTGTCAGAGACACACCTGCATGCAGCTTTATAAAATCTGTATTTTTCCAGAAAGTTTTTTCCAGAATATAAAAAGAAAATTCCTGCATGACATAAATAGAATACGCATATTTTCCCATCCTGCATACAGGCAGCCTGCTGATCAGTCTGGAAAACAGTCCTTTTTCTGTCAGCATACAAAAAAAGAAAACAGAAAACAAAACTACTACCACAAACTGATTCTTTCCGACCCTTTTTCCAACAAAAAAATCCATCATTAAAAGGCAAAAACTGCCAATTTCCGTAAAGGTAATCAAAGCTGTAACCACACTGGCATTCATATGCTGCGCATATAATCCTGTCCATCTTTCTTTTGCTTCATCGTAAAGATTGCCCAGCAGATATCCCAGCCCTACACCTGCCGCCGCCCTTGCCATAGCAAGACTGAATACACCATAGACCACTTTTCGTGCAAATCCGCCATCTGTGTACATAATATTCAGCACATAACCAAAATAAACAATCAGGCAGATTATTAATTTCATCCCCGGTGAATTTTTCATAGCCTTATGCATCAGAAAATAAAATAGTTCTGCAAAGAAAAACGCAGATACATACCAGTTAAGACCTGTCCAGGCAGTAGTCAGCCCTGTAGACTGCAGAAAAAAAAGATTCAGAAAGCCTTCCTGCAAAGGCACATCCAGAAATATCACAGAAAGAATGGTCGATACAGCAAATACCGGCCAAAGACGAATGAACTTTTTCAGCACAAAATCCAGCGTTTTCTGTTCAGAATGCAGCATGACAGATCTATACAGAAAATATCCTGACATGATAAAAAAACATTCTACTATATATTTCGCATATTTTGACTGCCGCGCAAGTTCCTGATAGATTGCAGCTTCCCCGGTAAACGGAATCATAAATGAATGAAGAAGATGAAAATATACAATGCTTAAAGCAAAAAAAATACGGATAAATTCTATATTTTTCAGTTTGGGGCTGCTTCTCATCTCTCCCATTGATAAAATCTTCCTCTCACTTCCTTAAATGTTTTGGGTTTTGCCGGATTTTCTATATGATCTCCAATATGCTTTTCCATCCAGACCATATTATACCAATGCCCAAATTTATATGCACATTTATGAAACTCTGCTGCCATTTTATATCCCATATGGAGATGAAACCTGACACTGTCCTTTGTCAGATATTCATCTTCCACTTCCGGATATGCTATACATGCATTGACACTAAGAATATTCTGCTCCTTCAGAACTTTTTCCAAAGCTTCATAAAGCAGTTTTCCCGTACCTTGATTTTTTTTATCTTTTTTCACATAAATAGAAGTTTCTGCAGACCAGGCATAGGCTTCCCGAGGATGAAGAGGACCTGCGTATACATACCCTATAATCTCCCCGTCTCTTACCGCGGCCAAATAAGGAAATCTCTCCAGCGTATGGCGGATCCTTTCTTTAAATTCTTCTGCAGATGGAACGGTATATTCAAAAGTCACTGCTGTATCCCTGATATAAGGAGCATAAATATCCAGAAGTTGTTCTGCATCCTCCGGCGATACGATTCTGATCATTGTCTCGCTCATCTAATCACCTCATCATTCGTTTTGCATAATACCTCCATATTTTATCAAATGTACCACCGGATAGCAATACGGCCGCTTTCCATTTTGACCACATCAACTGCTCATATCTGTCTACAGTATTGCCAGCAGCAGGGTTCCAGCCACAATTCCGGTCAGACCGCACACAGATTTTTTTGACAGTTTCTCATGAAACACCAGCCATGAAAAGAAAATCGTGACCAAAATACTCAGCTTGTCGATCGGAACCACAACACTGGCAGGTCCATCCTGAAGCGCTCTGTAATAGCACAGCCAGGAGGCGCCTGTTGCAAAACCAGACAATATAATAAATCTCAGTTCTCTTCTGTCAGTTTTCCTGATCTGATTAGCTTTTCCGGTAATAACTACCATAAGACATGCCATCAGCAACACAACTGTGGTACGGATGGCTGTTCCCAGATTAGAGTCCACATTCTGGATTCCAATTTTTCCCAGAATAGCTGTAAGGCTGGCAAAAACCGCCGAAAGAACTGCATAGATCAGCCAGTCTTTCTGTTTCTTTTGATTTCTTTCTGTAACTTTTCTGTCGATCATCAAAAGCGTACCGCCGCCGATCAGAATAACAGCTGCTATTTTTCCAGCATTAATGCCTTCTCCCAGAAAAATCAGCGCAAGCAGAATAGTTAAAACTGTACTGGATTTGTCAATGGGAACAACCTTATTGATGTCGCCCTTCTGCAAAGCATGAAAGTAGCAGATCCAGGAAGCCCCCGTCGCAAGTCCAGACAAAACAAGAAACAGCACCGTTTTTCCACTAAGTTCGGGAATCCCCTTCCCGCTTCCGGTAATCAGAACCATCAGCCACGAAAATACCAGAACCACAACCGTTCGAATCACGGTCGCCACATCCGAATCTGTTTTTTTGATTCCACATTTTGCAAGAATTGCGGTAATTCCCGCAAAAAAAGAAGAACCTACTGCATATAATATCCACATTTTCTGTTCCTCCACAACCATACCTGACGAATGATAAAAATTTTATATCAGGCAGCAGCTCCAACCTTATAAAATATCAATTTGATTATACTTTGTATTCTGCAAAATATCCAGTATGACAGCAAAATTCATGCAGGAATTACTTCCGGTATTTCCAGTCTTTCCTGTCATAGGCCAGACTGGATTTATCTGCATTCATATGTTATACTTTTTTCAGTAGTTTAACAGGGGGAGACGTATGGAAGGAGAACACGGTTTTACCACACGCGAAGAATGGCAGAATTATTTTCAGATTTATTTTGACCAGATACGGGAACTGGAAGAGATCAATTCTTTTCAGATGAACAAAGAGCCTCAGCAGTGGCTGGCTGATTTTTCTACGAAGGCTCAGAAGCTCGAAAAAAAATATCAGGAGCAAAGTGCATATCTTCAGCAGCATGTTTATTATTTTACAAGAGAAAGTCATCCGTGGACCAAAAATGTAGCAGATCCTCTGCTTTCTTTTTTGTACAGGTACAGTACACGTTTTGAGGATATTGCCGCCGCTTATGAGCTGGCTCGCAGTCTCTATACATTTTATGAAACACAAAACGACCCTGTGGCATTAATGAAATGCGATATGGTTATACTTTCTGTCTATTTTTTTCTCAATGTAAAATGTTTAAAAAAAGAAATCATGGAACTTTATCAGCACGCAATTCCTATTTTTGAATCCTTCTACGAGCAATTAAGTGAAGAAGAAAAAAGTCTTGGAATGAGTTTTTATGATTTTCAGTCCTTTATTACATCCGAATATGTAAATGATCCTCCTTTTCTACCGGTTTCTCGTTTTTTTGAAGAATACGAAAACAGGATGCGGATGCTTCACCGTTTTCAGGCTGAAGCAGATATGTCTTTACCTTTGAATTCCGTTATTCCTTATTTTGAAAACCACTGGACAAGCAGCTTTCTTCGATTAACCATTCATTCAAATGCGAATAACTTCACTCAAAAACAGCTTCATATGCAGCTTTCCATTGCCAGACAGCTGAAAGATCAGCACCCGTCCGATGAATCTCCGGAAGGCTATGCCAAATATCAGACACTTTGTCTGATGCTGGAATATTTCTTAAAAGAAAAATCTGCCCCGGCTGTTCATCAGGAGATTATGAATTGCGAAAGCATTCTGCCTCATAAACGTTTCTGCACTTTTGAAGAATATGACGATGAAAATATTGACTGTTTTAATCTGATTCTCAGCTGCATGCTTGTTCTGATTACAGACTGCCCGGACTGTGTACACAGTATCCGTCAGATATTTGCTCATTTACTTGATGTATATAACCATTTTCCCAGCAATACCTTCATGGAAAGTGTGGCTGATATCAATACTTCTCTCTATCTTATTCCTGCTGTCAGATATCTGGAAGAAGACAAAATTCTTCCCACTCTTCTCCAGCTGACTGTATACAGACAGCCCCAGACATTATTTCACTCAGTGATCCTCAGCCGATGTGCAAAGATTGTAACCAGTCATATGATCGACCAGCACCCGGAATACCTTATCGGCGTGCTTTCCTGTCAGTCTGAAGCAGAAATCAACCGCAGAAAGGATGAAATCCTCAATTTTATTGAAACAGGAGCGCTGCTGCACGATATTGGAAAAATACACTGTACGAATGTAATCAATATGCAGTATCGAAAGCTCGTAGACATTGAATTTCAGGTAATCAAATATCACCCTGTATCCAGTCTGAAAATTTTACAGCAGATTCCCTCTCTGCACAAATACATCGGCATTGCCGCAGGTCATCATAAATCAAGCGATGGTTCCTACGGATATCCATCTGATTTTGATGCGGTAAATAGGCCGGATAAAATCTTGATTGATATTATTAGTATCTGTGACTCTCTGGATGCCGCCACCGATTATCTTGGACGAAGCTATGCCCGGACAAAAACACTTAGTCAGGTACTTGGTGAACTTCAGGCCGGAAGCGGTACACGCTATTCCTCTCATGTTGTAAATCTGATTTCAGACTCTCCCAAACTTCAGAGTGAGCTGGAGCAGTTTCTTCTTCATCACAGAGAAGATGTCTGTCTGGAAGTATACCAGAAGATCAAACAATCCGGAACTTTGCAGCTTTAGGAACTGGGGCTGTTATAAATCTTATCTAAATACTGTTTTTTACCTTTCATTACATATGAAGTGTTTGAAACAATCGCCTCCTACCGGGCCTGGGATTTCTGTCAGATCCAGTATAATTATGTGGACACAGATATTCAGGCAGGCAGCAGAGAACATAAAAAAACGGACCAACAACGGATGTACCGAATGTTCTTACCGCATGCCCTGTCCATTTGGCGTAAATATTCCCAAAAACTTCCGGATCTGGAATGACTTTTCCATGTATGGCAACAAGGAAAAGACAAAACAGGCATTTTTCCAGGATATGGATCCGTCTTCCAGAGGCAATCAGTGCCAAAAATGCGGCAAATGCGAATTGGTATGCCCCCAGTCTATTTCTATCCGAAAAGATTTGGAAGCTGCCTTCAAAGAATTAAGCACCTTAAAATAAATATAGGTTCTGTTTCTTCATTAGATTTCTATAACAAAATTCCCCACAACTGATGCACTCGCATCAATTGTGGGGATAAATTTCATTATGAAATTCTAAGCAAACTTTGCTTATTTGCCTGCCATCTGAGCTGCAACTTCTGCTGCAAAGTCTTCTTCCTTCTTCTCGATTCCTTCGCCGGTCTCGAAACGAACAAAACCTTTGATTGTGATCTTAGCGCCATTCTCTTTTGCAACCTGCTCTACGTATTTAGCAACAGACTGTTTTCCATCCTCTGCTTTAACGTAAGTCTGGTCAAGAAGGCAGATCTCTTTCAGTTCTTTCTTAATACGTCCTTCGATCATTCCTTTGATAACCTTCTCAGGTTTCTGAGACTCTTTCGGATCGTTCATGATCTGAGCCATAAGGATTTCTCTCTCATGTGCAAGGTAATCAGCGCTTACTTCGCTGTCGCTTGTGTACTGAGGTTTCAGAGCTGCAATCTGCATTGCAACGTTCTTAGCCATCTCTTTTACAGCATCGTTTACAACGTCTGTCTCAACGTCAACAAGAACGCCGATCTTTCCGCCCATATGTGTGTAGGAAGCAACGAATCCGTTCTCTTCTTTTACCTGAGCGAATCTTCTGATGTTCATGTTCTCGCCGATTACTGCGATCTGAGCTGCAAGAGCTTCTTTTACAGTCTGATCACTGCTCAGTGCCCATGGCTCTGCAAGGAAAGCGTCGATGTCTGCTGCTGTAGTTGTAAGTGCCTGTGCAGCAACGTCTGCAACGTAGTTCTGGAATTTCTCATTCTTTGCTACGAAGTCAGTCTCTGCGTTAACCTCAACAACAACTGCGCTCTTAGCATCCTCTGCAACAACAGTCTTGCAAAGACCCTCTGCTGCTACACGGCTTGCTTTCTTCTGAGCAGTTGCAAGTCCTTTTTCACGAAGGAACTCTACTGCTTTATCCATATCGCCTTCTGTAGCTGTAAGAGCTTTCTTACAGTCCATCATTCCGGCGCCGGTCAGTTCTCTTAATTCTTTTACCTGTGCTGCTGTAATAGCCATCTCTATTTCCTCCTGAATAATTTAATATGATAAAATTACTCTTCTACTGTCTCAGCGAATTCCTCAGACTCTGCCTCGATCTCGCCGTCAGCCTCTGCTGTACCCTGATTAGCCTCGATAACAGCGTCTGCCATCTTGGAAACGATCAGTTTTACAGCACGGATAGCGTCGTCGTTACCCGGGATTACATAGTCAAGTTCTTCCGGATCGCAGTTTGTATCACAGATACCGATCAGCGGAATACCTAATGTATGAGCTTCCTGTACGCAGATTCTCTCTTTTTTCGGGTCAACGATAAAGATAGCGTCCGGAAGACGTTTCATCTCTTTGATACCGCCAAGGTTTTTCTGCAGTTTTGTAAGCTCTTTTCTTAACTCAATAACTTCTTTCTTAGGAAGCACGTCAAATGTTCCGTCAGCCTCCATAGCCTCGATCTCTTTCAGTCTTGCAATACGGCTCTGGATTGTCTTGAAGTTTGTAAGCATACCGCCAAGCCATCTCTCGTTTACATAGAACTGTCCGCAGCGCTCTGCCTCAACTTTAATAGCGTCCTGAGCCTGTTTCTTTGTTCCTACGAAAAGGATGTTTCCGCCGTTTGCTACGATGTCAGCGATTGCATTGTATGCATCGTCAACCATACCTACAGACTGCTGAAGGTCGATGATGTAGATACCGTTTCTCTCTGTGTAGATGTACGGAGCCATTTTAGGGTTCCATCTTCTTGTCTGATGTCCGAAATGAACACCTGCTTCCAAAAGCTGTTTCATTGAAATAACGCTCATGTTTTTTCTCCTTTTTGGTTGATTTCTTCCGCGCAGATCATTTTCTATCAAGACCCGCCGTCACACCGTATGGGCACCATCCATCGGAATCTCCACGCGTGTTTATTTTGCAACTTCTGAATTATAGCATAAGAAAACCCTCCATGTAAAGAGGGTTTTCATTGTTTTTTCCTGTATTTTCAACATTTCTCAGATTTTTCATCTGAAGTTCTTCCTGCGTCTTTTAATTTTCGGATTTCTTCCTCTGTAAGAAGACGGCATTCTCCCTTTTTCAGATCTTCCGGAAGAGTAAGAGGTCCCATGGATATTCGTTTCAGATAGATCACAGGTTTGCCCACCGCTTCCATCATCCTTTTTACCTGATGGAATTTTCCCTCGCTGATGGTAAGAAGAAGTTCTGTATATACCTCTGGAAGAGTTTCCGGGCGCACATGACGCATAACTCCTTCTTCTGAGATATCCTCTTTTTCCAGAAGCTTCACCTTTGCAGGAAGTGTCTGGCGCTTTTCCCCGATATCAATTCCCTGCTCCAGTCTTTCTTTATCCTCCTCTGTCACCTGTCCTTCTGTTCTGACAAAATAGGTTTTTTCTACGTGACGGGCAGGAGAAAGAAGTTCATGAGCCAGCGCCCCGTCATCTGTGATCAGAAGAAGCCCTTCTGTATCCTTATCCAGACGCCCCGCCGGAAAAAGACCTTTTCTGGCAGAAGGGATCAGCTCCATTACTGTCCTGTCCCGCTTATCCTCTGTTGCCGATACATATCCCGCCGGCTTATGCAAAAGATAATACACATGCTCCGGTTCTCTGGCAATTTCCTCTCCTTTAAAAAGAACTCTGTCCTCCGGTCCAACTTTCTGTTCCGGTTTTTTCACGGTCTGCCCGTTAATCTCCGCCAGGCCTTTCTGGATGTATTTTTTCACTTCACTCCTTGTACCTTTGCCTGCATCTGCCAGAAACTTATCAAGTCGTACTGTTTTACTCATCTGTCTGATCTTCCTCTCTGGGTTTTATAATAATAGATGTGGGACCGTCTGCACCACCGATCACAGATACCTTTTCTTCCTCTGAATCTTTTTGTACAAAATCAGGAATTTTATTCTTTAAAAGCCGTACATAAAACTCATATCCCTGTTCTGTCTGAAAGATCACGCTGACATCCTCTTCACATTCCAGCCATGAATAAAAGCCTCCCGCAGGAACCGCAGCATCTTTTAATTTCTGCAGTTCTTCCGCCTTTTCATACACTGCTGTTTTTTCTTTTTCCTTTCCATAATATTGGACTGTTGCTTTTTTTATTTTAATGTCATCCAGGGTAATCGGATATCCGGTCTCTTCCAGAACAGACAATGTATGTGTATATTCCGGCAGGACATTTATCGTACTGTACGCATACTCCTTTCGGTTCTCTTCTCCCGGAACCAGAGTACTGACACTCATAACCCCTGGAAGACTGTAGGTTAGCTGAATACTGCAGCATGGAATTCCTGTAAAACTCTCTGCCCCGGCATCCTCAATATCTTTCTTCAAAGCCTCTAAAAGTTCTGCCCATTTCTCTTTCTGCTCCTGGAAAATCATATATCCCCGTCCATCGGCCGCATTAAAATACATTTCATCCAGATATTCCGTACCAAGATCCAGCATATCCAAAACGTTATCCTTCAGATTTTCTTCCTCATACAGACATTGGATCAATTCCTGAGATTCAATGGCATTGATACGGTAATTACGATATATCTTCTTTCCGGATTTCAACTTATACATAACTCCGGTTTTTAATACTATATCACTGTTTGTCCCCTCAACAATATGATCCCCTTTCTCGTATTTCTTTCCCCTTTCCTTCTGTTTTTCAGCTATACTGCAAAACGCATTGTAAGTTTTATCACCAATCTCTTTTTTTCCAGAAACACTGTACTCTCTCAGATCCCAGTCTGCAGACTCCATTCCTACCTGATAAATACCGTCCTCTACTTCTTTTATGTATGTTCCCATATTGTTAGAAAACATATTCATATCCACACTGACCGATGCCAGTTTTTCCTTCGGCGGAACATAGGAATCATAATGAAACAGGTCGGTTTCATATACCATGGCACAGGCTGCCACGATCAGCCCTGCTGCCAAAAGCTGAATCTTCTTTTTGAAAAAGCAATGAAAATCCATCTGGTATGCTGTTTCCATAAAGCCATGGGAAAGCACTGTTCCAAGAATCAGCCCAAATATCCACCAGAATGTCTTCATACTGCTTATAGGGATCAGATAAAAGAAATATCCAGCTCCCAGTCCGCAAGGGATCACAACCATTATTTTAACAATAAAAGCAGCTCCCCTGTAAACCATAGGTGATCCCGCCGACTCAGAAGGCCTCTTCAGATAAGCCACATAAGATAAATATGTCAAAAGGACTGTCAGCACCAGGAGAACCATAAAAAGCCTCATGCCTTCTCCTTTTTGATAAGCTTCAGCAAACTGATTTATCAGCCCTGCAGGAGAAATATATTCTCTCAGGAAACGGATCAGCCCATAGTTTTTTTCTATATAATAGGTCTCATAAAATCCATATCTGTAGCCTCCCAGAAGCAGGCTCAGTCCTGGTCCGTAGCAGTAGAGCATCCCCATACAGAAGATTCCCATAAGAAGATTTCCCGTAATACATAAGATCAGCACTACGCTGAAATATATCAGTAAATATATGATCAGATGGATGCCAAACAGAGCCAGTGCTTCACCCATTAGCTTCAGACTGAAAAATCCCCTTGCGGCTCCGATACAAATTGCAAGAAATACCATGATCATGTACGGCACTAAATAATATACAAGCCCTGTATAAAAAGGGCACTGAAAAACTTCCATTTCTTCTTAA
>NZ_CABVDF010000087.1:0-10884 GCF_902497045.1 uncultured Blautia sp.
ATAAACTCAGAATATCATATAATTATAATAGGAAGGAATTTTATGGACAGTATTATTTTTGATGTAGATGGAACTCTGTGGGATTCCACAGAAATTGTTGCAAAATCCTGGGATTCTTATCTGCATGACAAGGAACATATGAATATATCCATCACTGCCGAAAGACTGATGGGACTTTTCGGGCAGCCTCTTCCGGCTATTGCAGCACAGCTTTTTCCAGATGTTCCGGAGTCTGAACAGCTTCGTATCATTGACGGCTGCTGTCAGGCTGAACATGAGGCTCTTCTTGAAACCTGTGCACCTCTCTATGAAAATCTGGAAGAGACTCTCAAATATCTTTCTGAAAAATATCCTCTTTATATTGTAAGCAACTGCCAGGCCGGATATATTGAAGTATTTCTGAAATCCTCGGGTCTTGGTAAATATTTCAAAGGACATCTGTGCTTCGGAGATACTGGTATGGAAAAAAATGATACGATCCTCCGACTAATGGAAATTCATCATCTGGAATCACCTGTTTATGTAGGCGATACCATGGGGGATTTTCTCTCCTGTCAAAAAGCCAATATTCCCTTTATATTCGCTTCCTATGGATTCGGAGATGTTCCAGAACCAGATTTCCAAATCTCCTGTCCCCTGGATCTTACTGCATTATTGTAAACAATACCTTCTCAACCCCTGAAGAATTTGCTTCCTCTTTATCTTCAAACGTGTACGAAGCGTTTTCACCGGGAAAGTCAGCATAGAAGATACTGTACTCCCAGCGAATGAAAAACAGCATGGAAACGGATTTTCCGAATTCCATGCTGTTTCTCATTTATATACGAAACTCTTTTGTTATTTTGTACATTTCTTTTTGATATACCATACCAGTCCGCCTAAAATCACAGCCAGAACTACTATATATCCAATCTTTGCAGCAACCGTTGTCGTATAAGAATCAATAAATGTTGCGATACCGATCAAAACAAGGGCAAGACCTGAGCCTTTCTCCATTTTTTTCTCATCATATTTTTTTTTACGGAGCTGTGCATTTCCGCCCTTCATAAAAAATGCTCCATTTCCGGTCAGAAGCATAATCCCCACGATCAGCGATGCTCCTGCAAGTATAAAGTCAAAAGATCTGCTCATTTTTCTTATTCCTCCAATTTCTTTAGTAAAAACATATGATCGGAACATTATAGTCAATCATACTGTACAATACAGCCGCATTGTCCGGCGGAAGATTGATACATCCATGGGATCCGCTGGTCAGATAAATGTCTCCTCCGAAAGCATCTCTCCAGGGCGCATCATGAAAACCAATGCCTCCGTCAAAAGGCATCCAATAGGATACCGGTTCTTCGTATTCATAAGTACCATCCGGCTTCTTGGCGCCACGAAGTACATCCGGGCTTTTCTTGTAATAGAGAGTAAAAATACCTGAATGTGTCTGCCTGTCTGCATAGCTCATATTTCCAGATACAAAATCCGAATCAAAGACAAGTGCACCTGACTGATAATAATACATATGCTGATTACTCAAATCTACTTCTATATAGGTGTTCCCAAGGTCATTCACTCCATGCGAATTAGCTCTCTGGCTATATACCGGTTCTCTGGATGTCTGGGTTCCGGACTGGATCTCCTGCGCAAGCTGCGCTGCCTCTGCTGCCTGGTCAATAGCCCATCCGTAAACAGAACTGGATACATATACCGTTCGTCCGCTGGTTGTATAAAACTCCCGCTCTGTACCTACTGTATTATAAGTAGCTGCAAGCTGTGCAACATAATCTGCTATATGCTGATGGAAAGTATTGTCGTCCAGAAGAAGCTGTCCTTTTTCATCAAACTGCAGCCATTCTTTAATAGTATTTCCATCAAGTGTTTTTGTCTGATCACCAAAGGTATACGTGATGCTTGCTTTTGTATAATTGTTGCATGCCTCCAGCGCAGACTGCAGCTCCGGATCATTCTGCGTTACAGATGCAGATACATACGCTTCCGGTGTAGATCCAAAATCTACAGATTCCTGTGTTTCTGCCACTGCCTGATCCAGAATCTGGTATGCCTGTTTTACATTCAGCTGAGTTCCCTGTGTTTCCGGAACAATCTGAAACTGATTGTCCTTAAAAGCCACGTAGGCATTTTCAGGTGCTGTCTGATTTTCTGCTTTCGCACAGTTTAAAGAGATCACCTGCTGCTGAAGGAGTGTTTTGTCATAGGATACCTTTTCGGATACCGTATAGCTTTTCTGCTCATAATACCCTTTGATCCACTCATATGGCTTCTGAGCTTTCAGAAGCTGAAGAGTTTCTCCTGTAGAAAGATACTGATAAGAAATCTGATCTCCTGTAATGACCTGCGGTTCTTGTTCTCTGGCCGCAACCTGTATCGAATAATCCTGTACTTTTTCTGCCAAAGCCTGTTCTGCCTCATATGCAGTCATTCCAGAACAATTAATCCCATTGATCCAAGTACCCTGAAAGAAATGGTCTGCATAATAATAAGAAGCCGCTCCATATGCACATCCGGCAGCAACAATAACCATTGCCGCCGCAATGCCGGCAATCTTCAAACCTTTATGCTTTTTTTTCTTCCCCAAAGGAAGTGCCAGTTTTTCATCAATATCATCAATAGGAACATATTTTACAGGCTGAGGTCTTGCGGATTTTGATCTGTCACGTACAGAAATCGTTTCCTCCTCATACCCTTCTTCCTCATACCCTTCTTCCTCATATTCATAATCTTCTTCTGAATCATATTCTTCCTCAGACTGATAATCTTCTTCCGGGTCATACTCTTCCTCAGACTGGTAATCTTCTTCCGGGTCATACTCTTCCTCAGACTGGTAATCTTCTTCCGGGTCATACTCTTCCTCAGACTGGCAATCTTCTTCCGGGTCATACTCTTCCTCAGGCTGGTAATCTTCTTCCGGATCATATTCCTCATCAGTATGCGATACTGTTATTTTATCCATCGCTGCATTGATCTTCTCTTCCATATCGGACGGTGTTTTTGTCTCATGTCCGGGTCCTGAGGGAATATCTTTTCTTTTCTCCTTATTGCTCATCTATTTTTCTCCTTGATCGTAACATCAAAAACTAATATACACCAAGCCATCCTATTATAACATACTTTCTACATTTTGTACCATATCTCATCTATGTTTTTTCCTATTCTGACATTTTTCGGATAACGGTTCACAGCCTGTTTTGGTCTATATATACAAAAATGTCAAAATATACTGTCTTACTGTCACAACTTACCTTATTTTTATCATATCAGACTCTATTTCTGTTATTGTATCCTGCAATATACTTTTTATCCTGCCAAAACAGCGTCCATTATATTCATTGTGGCTATACAGAAAAACAGATCCCAAAATATTCTCCGGGATCTGCTCTGTATGATCTATTTTTTATTTTTCAACAAGAAGGGATTCTCCTGTCATCTCTTCCGGTTTTTCCATTCCCATCAGTTCGATCAGTGTTGGAATAATATCTGCAAGGCAGCCGCCCTCTTTCAGAGTATATTTCGGATCTGCATTTACGAGAATAAACGGAACCGGATTTGTAGTATGGGCAGTAAACGGTTCTCCCGTCTCATAATCTACAAGCTGCTCTGCATTTCCATGATCTGCGCAGATAAACATCTGGCCGTTTACTTCTTTCACTGCCTCGACAGCTCTTCCCACACACTCGTCAACAGTTTCTACAGCTTTGACTGCTGCTGCTTCCACACCGGTATGTCCAACCATATCCGGGTTAGCAAAGTTAATGATCACCACATCATATTTATCGGACTTGATAGCCTCCACAAGCTTGTCGCATACCTGCGGTGCGCTCATCTCCGGCTGAAGATCATAAGTAGCAACCTTCGGGGATTTTACAAGAATTCTGTCCTCTCCCTTATTCGGCTCTTCCACACCGCCGTTAAAGAAGAAGGTAACATGTGCATATTTTTCAGTTTCTGCAATACGAACCTGTGTCATATCATGTGCTGCCAGATACTCTCCAAAGGTATTGTGAAGCTGTACTTTATTAAATGCCACCAGCTTATTCTGAATGGTATCATCATAATTGGTGAAACATACAAAAGTCACATCCAGTTTCTTTTCACGTGCAAATCCCTTGAAATCATCATCACAGAAAGCTCTGGTGATCTCTCGCGCACGGTCAGGACGGAAATTGAAGAATACCACGGAATCCTTATCCTGAACAGAAGCTACCGGTCTGCCGTCCTTTTCAATAACAGTCGGAAGAACAAATTCATCCGTCTTTTCGTTGTCATAGGATGCCTGAACTGCATCTGCTGCATCTGTACCTTTCACACCTTCGCCTTTTGTCAGGGCATTGTATGCCAGTTCCACACGATCCCAGCGATTATCTCTGTCCATTGCATAGTAACGGCCGGAAACCACACCAATCTCGCCTACGCCGATTTCCTGCATCTTAGCCTGAAGCTGTTCGATATATCCCTTTCCGGAAGCCGGAGGTGTATCACGTCCGTCCAGGAAGCAGTGTACATAAACTTTTTTCAGTCCTTCTCTCTTAGCCATTTCAAGTAATCCGTAAAGATGAGTGATATGGCTGTGAACGCCGCCGTCAGAAAGAAGTCCCATAAAATGAATAGCGGAATCATTGTCCTTTGCATTCTTCATTGCTGCAAGAAGAGCCTCATTTTTAAAGAAATCACCATCATTGATCTCCTTAGTGATTCTGGTCAGTTCCTGATATACAATGCGGCCTGCACCCATATTCATATGTCCAACCTCAGAGTTTCCCATCTGACCATCCGGAAGACCTACTGCCAGTCCGCTTGCATTTCCCTCTACAAATGGACACTCAGCCATCAATTTGTCCATGACCGGAGTCTTTGCCTCATATACGGCATTTCCGTCATGTCTCTCATTCAGTCCATAACCATCAAGAATCATTAAAACAGTTGGTTTTTTGCTCATAATGTTCTCCTTTTTGTATGATTTCCCCACAAAAACTGCGGAGTATTTGCTAAGTATATGCTCACATATTATATACTACCAAAAATCAGGAATTTTTCAAGGATTTTCCCCGAAAAATTCCTGATCTTTCCCTTACTTATTCTCCGTATACCCGAAGCATACTGGAAATCTTATGTACAGAATTTCGTCCGGACAGTTCTTCCATCGCAGTGCGGAAGTCTCCTTCCCGAACTTTGCCTGTGATCACAACTACTTCTGCACTTTCTCCTGCTTTTGTCTCTTTCTGGATGATCTGTGCAACGCTTACATGATATTTTGCAAAAACTGCTGTCATTTCTGCCAGAACACCGCAGCGGTCCTCCACATGAAGGCGAAGAAAATATCGATTATGAGTATCTGCCATTTTTTTCACCGGAATATTTTTATAGCATGTACAGCCGATTCTTGCACAGCAGTCTGCATTGATGTTACGGGCAATGTCAAAAATATCTCCTACCACTGCACTGGCTGTAGGAAGCTCCCCGGCTCCTCTTCCAAAAAACATAGCGTTTTCTACTGCGTCTCCGTTTACAAAAACTGCATTATATGAATCATTCACAGATGCCAGCGGATGGGAACTTGGTATCAGCATGGGACACACATATGCCTCGATCCCGTCCTGTGTATTTCTTGCAACACCAAGCAGTTTAATATCACAGCCCATTTCTTTGGCATAGCGGATATCTTTGGCGGATATTTTTGTAATACCTTCAATATAAACATCATCAAAAACAACTCTGGAGTTGAATGCAACCGAAGCCAGAATTGCAACCTTACGTCCGGCATCCAGACCTTCTATGTCTGCCGTAGGATCTGCTTCCGCATATCCAAGCTCTGTGGCAAGCGCAAGAGCTTCTTTGAATTCCATTCCATCCTGTGTCATTTTTGTCAGTATGAAATTCGTAGTACCGTTTACAATACCCATAACCTCTCTCATATGATTGCCTGCCAGGCACTGCTTCAGCGGACGGATGATCGGAATACCTCCGGCAACAGCCGCTTCAAAGAGGAAGTCCACATGATGCGCTTCTGCCATATCCAGGAGTTCCTTTCCATGAACAGCGATCAGATCTTTATTTGCAGATACCACATGCTTATCGGCTTCCAGCGCAGCCAGGATGCAGGTTCTTGCCGGCTCGATCCCACCCATCAGCTCGATTACAATATCAATCTCCGGATCGTTCAGGATCTCCTCCCAGTTGTTGGTAAGTACAGAGGGATCATCAACTCTGGAAGATGCTTTTTCCAGATTGCGGACCATGATCTTTTTGATCCTGATCTCACTGCCGATCTTTGCCTCCATTTCCTCTTTCTGTCCTTTTAGTACTTTATAGACACCGGTACCTACTGTACCAAGCCCCAGAAGGGCGGCTTGAATGATCTTCTTCTCCATTACGGATTCTCCTTTCTGACGGAATGTAAGTGTTGTTCTTATAGTAGATGAGAAAAAGATATTTGTCAAGTAAAGTGGTAACGTTTTATATAAGAAAAGAAGGCTCTCGAAAGAGCCTTCCTGATTATTTATCTTATTTGTAGTTTACAATCTTTCCGAAATCTTCTTTCAGGGAAGCGCCGCCTACCAGACCGCCATCGATGTCGTTCTGTGCAAACAGTTCCGGAGCAGTTGCAGCGTTTACAGATCCGCCGTACTGGATACGGATTGCTTCTGCAGTTGCCTCATCATAGATTTCAGCGATGCATGCACGGATATCTGCACAAACTTCCTGAGCCTGCTCAGTAGTAGCTGTCTTGCCTGTTCCGATAGCCCAGATCGGCTCGTAAGCGATCACTGCTGTTTTAGCCTGATCTGCTGTTACGCCCTGGAATCCAACCTTAACCTGCTGACGGATGAAGTCCATAGTCACGCCCTGCTCTCTCTGAGTAAGAGTTTCGCCGCAGCACATGATCGGAGTAATACCATGCTCGAAAGCTTTGAGCATTTTTTTGTTTACATCCTCGTTTGTCTCACCAAAGTAATCTCTTCTCTCAGAATGTCCGAGAACTACATATTTTACACCTGCATCTGTAAGCATAGCCGGGGAAATCTCGCCTGTGTAAGCGCCTTTCTCCTCAAAGTACATGTTCTCAGCACCAACCTGGATATTCGTATCCTTGCATGCTTCAACAACCGGAATGATGTCGATAGCCGGTACACAGAATACTACGTCAACCTCGTCATTCTTTACAAGTGGTTTCAGAGTTTCTACTAATTTAACTGCTTCGCTTGGAGTCATGTTCATTTTCCAGTTTCCAGCGATGATTTTCTTTCTTGCCATAATGGTAATCTCCTATCTTATTTTAATAATTGCCCTCACTAAGGAAGTTCGATTCACTAAATTCGGTCTGCGCCTTCGGCTTGCCCTCATTAAGTGTTCTATTTATCGTTAGCTGCTGCTACGCCCGGAAGCTCTTTTCCTTCAAGGAATTCAAGGGAAGCGCCGCCGCCTGTTGAGATATGGCTCATTTTATCGCCAAATCCAAGCTGGTTTACAGCTGCAGCGGAGTCACCGCCGCCGATAATAGTAGTAGCGTCTGTTTCTGCAAGAGCTTTTGCTACGGCGATTGTTCCTTTTGCAAGAACCGGGTTCTCAAATACACCCATCGGTCCGTTCCATACTACAGTCTTAGCTGTTTTTGCAGCTTCAGCGTAGATTTCTGCTGTTTTCGGTCCGATATCAAGTCCAAGTACATCTGCCGGAATCGCATCACAGTCAACATAGTCAACATCGATCTCAGCATCGATCGGGTTCGGGAAAGACTTAGCAATAGCTGTATCTACCGGAAGGAGAAGCTGTTTGCCAAGAGACTCTGCTTTTGCAAGCATTTCCTTACAGTAGTCAAGCTTTGTATCGTCAACCAGAGAAGCACCTACTTCCAGTCCCTTTGCTTTCAGGAAAGTGTAAGCCATTCCGCCGCCGATGATCAGTGTATCGCATTTTTCAAGAAGGTTGGAAATAACATTCAGTTTATCAGCAACCTTTGCACCTCCAAGAATTGCAACAAACGGTCTTACCGGAGTTTCTACTGCATTTCCAAGGAAGTCGATTTCTTTCTGCATCAGATATCCAACAGCGCAGGTGTCGATAAACTCTGTAACACCAACGTTAGAACAGTGTGCTCTGTGAGCAGTTCCGAATGCATCGTTTACAAATACATCAGCAAGGGAAGCAAGATCTTTGCTGAATGCTTCGCCGTTCTTTGTCTCTTCTGCACGATAACGTGTGTTCTCAAGAAGAACGATCTCGCCGTCGTTCATAGCTTCAACTGCTGCCTTGACAGAATCATCAACAACAACCGGGCTTGCAACAAATTTTACTTCCTGACCCAGAAGCTCAGAAAGACGAACTGCTACAGGAGCAAGAGAAAGCTCAGGTTTCGGCTCTCCCTTCGGTTTGCCAAGGTGAGAGCAAAGGATCACCTTTCCGCCGTCAGCAACAAGTTTCTTGATTGTAGGAAGAGCAGCAACCAGACGGTTCTCATCTGTGATCTTGCCCTCTTTCAGCGGAACGTTAAAGTCGCATCTAACCAGAACTTTCTGGCCTTTTACGTTGATATCATCAACTGATTTTTTATTTAATCCCATGATTGTATAACCTCCGAATCATAATAACTAAAAAAGGGCCCGGTCCTTATCAGACCGGACCCCTTGCTGAGTCTATTTCACTCTTTCGTATTAAACGAATCAAGCTCCAAGAAGTTTGCCAAAGTGTTTGATTGTACGAACCATCTGGCTTGTGTAGGAGTTCTCGTTGTCATACCAGGATACAACCTGAACCTGTGTTGTTCCGTTATCAAGCGGAAGAACCATAGTCTGAGTAGCATCGAACAGAGAACCATAGGTCATTCCTACGATATCGCTGGATACGATCTCATCCTCATTGTAACCAAAGGACTCGTTGGAAGCTGCTTTCATAGCTTCGTTGATCTGCTCTTTTGTTACAGTTCCTTCAACAACTGCTGTAAGGATTGTAGTAGAACCTGTTGGGGTCGGAACACGCTGAGCAGCGCCGATAAGTTTGCCGTTCAGTTCCGGAATAACAAGACCGATTGCTTTTGCAGCACCTGTGCTGTTCGGAACGATATTAACTGCTGCTGCACGGGATCTTCTCAGATCACCTTTTCTCTGCGGTCCGTCAAGTGTCATCTGATCGCCTGTGTAAGCGTGGATTGTGCACATGATACCTGTCTTGATAGCTGCAAGATCGTTAAGAGCTTTTGCCATCGGAGCAAGGCAGTTTGTTGTACAGGATGCAGCGGAGATGATCTTGTCTTCGCTTGTAAGACCTTCATGGTTTACATTGTAAACGATTGTTTTAAGGTCGTTTCCTGCCGGAGCGGAAATGATAACGTGTTTAGCGCCAGCATCGATATGAGCCTGAGCTTTGTCCTTGGATGTGTAGAAACCTGTACACTCAAGAACTACGTCTACGCCGATTTCTCCCCATGGAAGCTCTGCAGCGTTTGCTTTTGCATAAATTTTGATTTCTTTTCCGTCAACTGTGATAGAATCCTCACCAGCTACTACTTTGTCACAGAGAGCGTATCTGCCCTGAGTTGAGTCATATTTTAATAAGTGAGCCAGCATTTTCGGGGATGTAAGGTCGTTGATAGCAACGATTTCAAATCCTTCTGCTCCAAACATCTGACGGAAAGCCAGACGACCGATACGGCCAAATCCATTAATTGCAACTTTTACTGCCATGATAAATTCCTCCTATGAATTAAATGGTTGATTATGGCGTTTCCTATTCGTTAAAGAAACGTCAACCTGTGCTTATTGTATCGAATCTCATACAAAAATTCAAGACCATTTTGGAAAAAACATTGCAAAAATGGTAAATCTCTGTGTTATAATCGTATTATAATGGATATAAAGGAGGATTTTCTATGGAAAACCGTATTTTATGGGATTGTCACATGCATTCCTCTTTCTCCGCAGACTCAAAAACCGATATGGAAATCATGATTCAGGAAGCCATTGCCCGGGGGCTTAAAGGAGTCTGTTTTACCGAACATCTGGATCCTGATTACCCACCCACACCAGACAATCAGCTATTTCATCTGGATCTTTCAGCTTACCGAAGCAGACTATCCGAATTAAAGGAAAAATACAGAAATCATATCTCTGTAAATTTTGGAATCGAATACGGACTTCAGCCTCATCTGAAACAAAGTTTTGATCAGGAAATGAATCTGTATCCTTTTGATTTTGTAATCGGTTCTTCCCATGTAGTCCATGGCTGTGACCCTTATTACGGAGAATTTTTTAAAAATCGACGGGAGGCTGACTGCTACCGGGAATATTTTGAATCTATTCTGGAAAACCTCCGTGTCTTTTCTGATATAGATGTCTATGGTCATATTGACTATATTGTACGGTATGGTTCCAACCAGAATCGTGATTACAGCTATGAAAGCTATCAGGATGTACTGGATGAAATCCTGCGCACTCTGATCAAAAAAAATACAGGCATCGAAATTAATACAGGCGGCTATCATTATGGGCTTGGAGAACCTAATCCCTGCACCGCAGTGATCCGTCGTTACCGGGAACTTGGAGGCGAAGTTATCACCATCGGCGCAGATGCCCACTCTCCGGATAAAATCGCATTTGCATTTGATAAGGCGGCAGAGATTCTGAAAGACTGCGGCTTCCGGTATTACACCATATTTAAAGGAAGGAAGCCCGAGTTTATCCGTCTGTAGAAACTTGACATTTTGTCTCCATCCTTTTAAGATTAAACATAAACGGAACAGAAAATGTTTCCACATATTTTATTGCTTTAAATTAATAGGTAATTGCGAAACAAGTCCGCAATTCTGATTGAAAACAGGCGAAGGCTCCTGCCATGCAGGATTCTTGGGATAGGAAGTGAAAATCGTTCATTTCTTGGCACAACAAA
>NZ_CABVDF010000088.1:0-10393 GCF_902497045.1 uncultured Blautia sp.
AACTAAAAATGATTACAAGATAAGAAAAGGAAGAAGATTATCATGAAAAAAATATATCTAGATCAGGCAAGTACCTCCTGCCCCAAGGCTCCGGGCGTGGCAGACGCGGTCTTTCATTATCTGTCCGGCCATGCAGTCAATATCAACCGTGGAAGCTATGACACGGCTTTTTCTGTGGAAGAACAGATTTTTGACACAAGAGAACAGCTGAAACAGCTTTTTCATTTTCCGGATAAAAGCCGCAATGTAATTTTTACCGCCAATGTCACAGCAAGCCTGAATATTCTTCTGAAGGGTCTGCTCCGTCCCGGAGACCATGTTCTGGTAAGCTCCATGGAACATAATGCTGTGATGCGTCCACTGGTACAGCTTGAAAAAACAGGGGTAAGCTTCGACCGGATTCCCTGCGACTCTGCCGGAAACATGCTTCTGGAACAGGCGGAAAATCTGCTCCGCCCGGAAACCCGCCTTCTTGTATGCCTTCACGGTTCCAACGTCTGCGGCACACTGATGCCCATAAAAGCCATCGGAGAATTCTGTCATAAGCATGGAATTCTTTTTGTCCTGGATACTGCGCAGACCGCAGGCGTGCTTCCCATAGACATGGAAGCCTGTCACATAGACGCACTGGCATTTACCGGTCATAAGGGCTTCCGGGGACCTCAGGGAATCGGTGGTTTTCTTATCCGGGAAGCTCTGGTTTCTGATATGGTTCCTCTTCTCAGCGGAGGCACCGGAAGCATTTCCCACACGGAAGAAATCCCTGATTTTATGCCCGACCGCTTTGAACCGGGTACGCCTAATATTCCGGGAATCCTTGGACTCCATGCAGCGCTTTCCTGTACGGGGCAGATATGTTCTCATGAAAATTTCCGCCATGAAATGAAACTGACAGAACACTTTATCAGAGGAATCCAGTCCATGGATCCTCTGGGAAAACATCTTCGGATCATTGGCAGGACCGACTGTCCGGACACTCTGGAAACTGCCGTCCGCTGCTCTGTAGTTTCTGTCCTGACACCAGAGATCGATATGGCAGACGCTGCCTTTCAGATGGATAATACTTATGGGATCATGACAAGAGTGGGACTCCACTGCGCACCTTCTGCGCACAAAACTCTGGGAACTTATCCCCAGGGAACCATCCGCTTTTCCTTCGGTCCGGAAAATACCCTGGAAGAAATAAACACCACGCTGAAGGCTCTGGAAGAAATCGCCGGAAGCTGCTGAAACAGGAGGGAAATTTATGGATTTTAAACAGCTGGAAGCATTTACAGCAGTGGTAGATTATGGCAGCTTTTCTGAGGCCGCACGCCGCCTCTATCTGACCCAGCCTACCATCAGCGCACATATCCGTGCGCTGGAAAATGAACTGAAAGTAAAACTGATCATAAGGACAACAAAAAAGCTGACCATCACCACAAAGGGATATCAGCTTTATGACAGCGCGGTCCGTATCCTCCATATCCGCAATAATCTTATGGAAGATTTTACCGGTTCCAAAAAACATATCATTGATCTCAGCGCCTCCACCATCCCGTCCTCCTACTTGCTTCCGGAAATGCTTGCAGGCTTCGGTAAGGTATGCCCGGACGTCTATTTCCACTCTCTGCAGTCAGACAGCTCCGAAGCCATCCAGAAGGTAATGGACGGCAGTGTGGATCTTGGACTTGTTGGACAGTATACCGAACAGGAGGACTGCTGCTTTATCCCTTTCTGTCAGGATTCTCTGGTGATTGCAGCGCCTGTAACGCCTCATTACCTGAAACTCCAGGAAGACAATGCGTCTCTGCAGGAGCTGGTAAAAGAACCTATGATCGTCCGTGAAAAGGGTTCCGGAACAAAAAAAGAAATGGATTATTTTCTGGAAAAATCTAATATCTCACCATCAGATCTGAATGTGATCGCAAGGATGAACGATCTGGAAAGTATCAAAAAATCCATTGTCAACGGACTGGGAATTTCCATTCTTTCCGCCCGTTCCGTTCAGGATCTGAAAAAAACAAAACAAATTCTTCTGTTTCCTCTGAAGGATGCGGAACACAAAAGAAATTTCTATATTGTATACAGCCGGAACCGGATCCTGAAGCCTCATGTACGCCAGTTTATTCAGTTTGTAAAAAGCTTTTATCCTGTCACCTGACGATATACTGCCTGAATTTCTTTGCCTGTGGCCAGATTTTCCGAAAAGGCGCTGGCGCTTCCTGCTGCAAGTCCCATATAAAAAGCATGTCTGTAATCCTGCTTCTCCAGCCAGCCCGCCATAAAACCTGCTGCCATGGAATCTCCGGCTCCTACGCTGTTTACAAGCTTGCCTCTGGGAGCCGGTTTACTGTATATTCTTCCGTCTGCCGCAATCAGGACTGCCCCCTCTCCGGCCATGGAAACCAGAACGTTTTTTGCACCCATTTCCTGAAGCTTCTTTCCGTAAGGAACCACATCCTCTCTCGTTTTCAGTTCCACGCCGAAGATTTCGCCTAATTCATGATTATTGGGTTTTACAAGGAACGGGTGATATTTCAGTACCTTCACCAGCAGGTCTCCAGCAGCATCCACAACGGTCATAACCTCTTTTTCTTTCAGTCGTTCCATAATCTTCTCGTACATATTGTCCGGCATGGAGGACGGAATACTTCCCGCAAGAAAAAGTACGTCTCCCCTGTCCAGCTGATCCAGCTTCTGCATCAGCTCTTCCACCTTATCCGGGCTGATCTCCGGTCCGGCGCCATTGATCTCGGTTCCGTCAATAGATCTCAGCTTTACATTAATTCTGGAAATCCCGTTTTTCACAGAAATAAAATCAGAATCCACGCCCATCTCCTGAAGTCTGCGGATAATCTCGTCTCCTGTGAAGCCGGCAGTGAAACCAAGAGCTGTATTTCTGATCCCAAGATTCATAAGAACAAGAGAAACATTGATTCCCTTTCCCCCCGGAAGAATCCGCTCCGCGCTTGTCCGATTAGTCAGACCCATTCTGAAATTCTCCACATCTACAATGTAGTCCAGAGATGGATTAAAAGTTACTGTACAGATCATTTTTCTCCCCTCCCTGTTCCCTAATCCAGAATTTTTTGCAGACAGTCCAAAAATGCCTTTTCTCCGAAGGTATTCACCTTAAAAACCATAGCCTGGCTTCCTCCGGAGGTGATCGCTGATATTCTTACCGGACCGTTCCCACACTGAAACAACGTCACATTCATGCTTACACGGTTAGAACCCATGGCGCTGTATCTTTCAAATACACGAACGCTGCACCGCGCTTCCCCGTCCACAAAATCGCTGGAATCTTCCAGAGATGCGGTAGAGCTTCCATTGATGATTTCATTTTCTATTCTTTCCAGTAGTCCGTCAAAATCATTCCATAATTCTTTTTCCAGTTTTGCCATGATATTCTCCTTATAGTTCCTGTATCCTTCTGCGAAGTTCTCTGTCTCTGTCCTCAAAAAGCAGTTCCTTATTATATCTTACATAACGCTCACACTCATATGTTTCCAGAAATCTCACACAGTAAAAATCCGTATTGATCCCGGATACAAACATCACCATTTCCTGACTGTTGTAAAAAGCTGCTTCCATAAAATCAAAGGCATATTCCATGGTATGTTCCGCTGTTTCGCAATCCTGTTCCCAGACAGCTCTGTCTTTCTCAAAAGCAGCTCTGACCACATCAAATTTGCCCTCTTCCGGGATCTGAGTTTCTCTTTTTAAAAGCTTCTCATAAGCCCGCAGAAGCCCTGCTGCCTTTCGCACAGAAAGCTCCTCTTTCCGCTCCAGAAGTCCCTGCTCTTTTTTCTTTTCCATGATATTAAGAAGCTCGTCTGTATAGTCCCCCAGACGGAGAAGCAGAGGTTCTTCTGTCTGATCTTCTCTCAGTCCTTTCAGAACTGCAAACACTTTTTCCAGCACCAGTTCGCCCTGAACTGCCTCTCTGATCTTCTGGCGCATACCGGAAAAGATCAGGTTGACCACGCTTAATTTCTCATCAAATGGCGCATGAGAAACTTTTTTCACCATTGCTTCTGAGTTTTTTCCTTTCAGAATATCTGCAATATGATAGTCCTGCTGATACTTCCGGTAAAGCTCATAATAATCAGCAAATTCATCTGCAATCCTGTCATGCTGGATGTACTGGATCACCAGATCCCTGTTGATCTCTTTTCCGATTTTTTCGCATACTTCCATCATTCTGGACAGATCCTCCCAGCCTCTGGGCGTTGCAAACTGCTTCCCGTCAATGGTGGTTTCCATCTGATAAAAGCAGGAATTGCGAAGCTCCAGATAGGAGAGGATCGCCGGATGAAAATTCTCCTGAAAGGCATATTTCCGCCATGCCTGATAATCTGGTTCCGCCTGTATCTTTTTCACACGGTCAAGAGTAACCACATCAAATTCCCGTACCGATTTATTATATTCCGGCGGATTTCCTGCCGCAACGATCACCCATCCCTCTGGAATCCTGTGATTTCCAAAGGTCTTATTCTGCAGAAACTGCAGCATTGCCGGAGCAAGCGTTTCCGATACACAGTTGATCTCGTCAATAAAAAGGATCCCTTCATTGAGACCAGTTTCTTCCATGCGGTCATAAATACTTGCCACGATCTCACTCATGGTATATTCTGTGGCAGAATATGATCTGCCCCCGTATTCTTTTTTTGAAATAAAAGGAAGGCCGATGGCGCTCTGCCTGGTGTGGTGTGTTATTGTATAGGATACCAGCGCCACCCCACATTCGCGGGCTGCCTGCTCCATAATCTGTGTTTTTCCGATTCCCGGAGCCCCAAGGATCAGAACCGGTCTCTGCCTCACTGTGGGTATCTCATATTCTCCATATTCATCTTTTAAAAGGTATGCCCGGACAGTATCCACAACCTCCTGTTTTGCCTGTCTGATATTCATAATTTTTCTCCTGTTTCTTTTCTGTTCATTTATTCAAAATGCTCTGGAACACCTGTGAGATCCTCTTCTCCAAGGATCAGCTTCATGGCCCAGGGCGGTACGTCCACGTCCCTGTAATCCTCTTTCATAAAAACAAATACCGTATCATAGGGAGGCATCCTTCCGGGAAATATCCCGTAGCCGTCCGTAAAATAAAGAAGCCCCCGAAGCTTTTGAAAGGCGCCTTTTTTTATCAGCTGCTCCACATACTGAAAGGCCGGACGAAAATCCGTTCCCCCAAAGCCTTTTATAGTAAAATCCTGAAGATACTGCTCCATTTCCTCCTGATCATGGATCACAACATCCTCCTGGATCCGATCGTCACACTGAATGATATGCACCTGGATTTTTCGGAAAAAGCTTTCTGATCCGGAAAGTACACTATAGGTTTCTTCCAGAAATTTCTGTATCAGTTCTCCCTTGCAGGACATGGAAGTGTCCACTACGATCACAAAATCTTCGATCTTTCGGGTTTCTTTTGTCTCCAGCGGTTCGATCAGAGGCAGATTTCCGTAATGTTCCATTCCATAATGATAATAAATATAATCAAAGGTATCCAGATCCACCTGCATCTCTTCTTTCAATACTGAAAAACGCCGGAGAAATTCCCGGTAATCATGCCTTTTTCTGTTCTGTGCCCGAAGCTGTTCCATAAGCGTTGGCGCTTCCTTGGAGGCTTCTTTTGACATCAGCTCCATTTCTGTCTGAAGCTTCTTCCGTTTATCCTCCCACTGTTTTTTCGGGCTTGCCATTCCGCTTTTTTCTTCTGCATTTTTCCAGAAATGATGATCGTCTCTGCGAAATTCCAGAATCAGTCTTTCTGTTTCTTCCTCCGGCAGCGTTTCCAGGATTCTGTAAATACGTTCTGCGCTCAGAATCCCGTATTGATCCTTCCACTTCCGGTAAATTTCTCTTCGGAAGCTTCCCGGCCGGATATAGACCGGCTTCACATAAAGATCATCGATCATATTTTCCACTGCAATATCAGAAGCCAGATCCCAGAGTTTCCGGTTTCTGTCCTTACGTCCCCATAAATGACAGAAAAGGCAGTGAAAAAGCTGATGAAGATACAGGCGGTTCAGCAGGATCTTCTGATTCATAAATACAGGAATCAGCCAGGCAGGAGAAACAAAAAGCTGTTTTCCATCTGTTCCAAGTACAGAAGTTTCTTCCGATAAAACAGGTCTCAGTTCACTGAGAGGGCTGCACAGAAAATGCATGGAGATTCCCAGTTCATTTCTGGAATTTTTCAGGATCTCCTGACAGATATCCGAAATTTCCTCTTCCTTTTTTCTTTGTTCATGTACGAAATTCCCGTATTTTTCCCGGTATTTTTTCTCCATATCTGTCCTTTCTTTTTCTACAGGTCAAAGCTTCTTCTCCTTTTTCTTCCCAGACCTCCCAGCCTCTCCATTAAGATTCCTGTCCACCGGGGATCCTCCTGCTTCTGGGCTGTTTCCAACAGTTTTTCCATGGTTTCACGATCCGGTCCCAGCAGCTCCAGAAGCTGTTTCAGCAGCTGGTATTCTTTCTCCCTGCCCAGAAGTTCTGCCGCGTGTTCACTATGTTCTCTCAGATAAACAAGATATTTTTCCTCTGCTTTTTCAGTGAGCAAAAAAGGAAACAGCACTCTTCCCAATGCCAGCCGCAGCGCCACCTGTTCCTTTTCCCAGGCAATGGCATACGGAAAAATTTCATCATATTCTCCTGTATTTAATACCCGGTTCTGAAAGCAGTTCCGATACCGGATCCCGCTTCCATGTACATGATTTTCCAGAATACGGGCAGGTGTATTTTCTACCCCCTCCTCAAAAAATTCCGGAAACCAGAAGCAGCCCTTCTGATCCTTTTTTTCTATTTTAACACAAAGAGTTTCCGGAAGTTCTGTAAGGATTTCCCGCAGACAGGAACAATCGTTTTCTCCCAGCCTGACAGTCAGCTCACTTACCTGATGACAGCCGGTAAGCGCTCCTGCTCCCAGATCACAGAGCGCCCCTCCAAAAGAGATCTTTTTCAGATTCCGGCAGTTATAAAAAGCATATCTCCCTGTTTTTTCTATACTTTGCGGAAGGATCAGCTCTTCCAGATCTGACCCTGCGATTTCAGGAAACTTATCCACATTTTCAGCAATTTTTCCTTCTTCTGTACACAGATTTCCTCTGCGTAACATCTCTTCCAGTTCTCCTGGATCCATTCGGTCAGAAAACACATAGTCCCCAAGTTCCGTTACCGGTTCTCCCATAAGACATTCCGGGATTTCTACTATACTGTCATAGCCAAAAACCCTGCTGATCTTTCTCCCATTTTTTGTTTTTTCACACAAATACTGCATTTCCGATACCTTTCCACAAATTTTATCCGGAACAAATCACCTTATTTTTCTAAAATCAATCCTACCATCTAAGACTTTTTTCGTCAAGATTCCATTTCCAAACTTGCCTGATGCATAATTTCACAAAAGAAATGCAGAGCATTATTTCAGCCCTGCATTTCTTTTATTCTGCTACTGATCCTCTCCCATTCTGATTTTTTCCAGATGGGCGGAAAGTTCTTCGGATACATTGTCAAAAAGATAATTCTTACTGCTCTGACGCCGGGATCTCCATTCCTGTTTTCCGTTTTTTTCAGTGTCTTCGATTTCTTTTTTCAATCCCTGTGCGGAAAGTCTGTTGGCTCCCTGCCCCAGAATGATCATCTGCTCCAGACCGTCAGAGGTTGCCACTGTCACCTGATACTGACGGCCGATCCGGTGAACTGTTTTTTCTATATACTGGTCTGCTGTCTCCGCCTCTTTTGTATACACCACATAAATATTATGGTAGGGAATGACCTCCTCTGCATGTCCTTCTACCTTGTATGCATCAAAAACAAGGATCAGAGTACATTTTCGATATCCCTGATAATTACTGAGAATATCCATCAGCTTATCACAGGCCGCATGGATATTTTCTTTTGCCAGCTCCCGCAGATCCTCCCAGGCAAAAACAATATTGTACCCGTCCACCAGGAGATATTCTTCCTTTCTCGGTTTCCCGGGACGATACCGTATCGTTTCTTTCTGAGAGGAAACGGTAGTCTTTGAAGCATACATAGCCCGGTCTCTTTTTATCGGCCCAAAGGTACGCTCAAAAATCGCCTGCAGTTCCTGCTCGTCCTCATAGCTTCCACTGTAAGAATATCCCTTCTGGTATTTTTTTCCAGAAGTATTGCCTGAGATATCTGACAGTAATCTGCTGTTTTGTTCATCGTCTCCCTCCGAAAGCTCATACCAGCTTTCACTTTCCTCTGCCAGAGCCCCTGTGTCTATACCACTGTCCAGATGCATGTACTCCTCAACCTGATCCCATGGCACCACAAATCCAGCTCCATGTGCACAAAATACCGATCCGGTGGGATTTTCCAGATCGTGCTCCGAATCATATCCAACAGACTGTACCACAGCCTCCTGATTTTTGCAGGGCGCATACCCTTTCAGATTACAGAAAAGTCTTCCCCTGCCGCTTGTATAGGACACTACCTGTTTCTGATAATCGCGCATCTGGGAAACAGCAGCTGTCCCGGTAAGAACGGACATATCGCCTTCTGTTTCCGGCGATTCAAAGCTTCCCTGCATCTGCTGGATATCAGACATGGCGCGGCCGATCATCTCAGATGGAACCTCCAGACGAAATTCATAATAAGGCTCCAGAAGAATACTCTTTGCTTTTTTCAGACCCTGACGTACCGCACGGTACGTTGCCTGACGGAAATCGCCGCCTTCCGTATGCTTCACATGGGCCCGTCCGGTCAGAAGAGTAATCTGCACATCTGTCAATGGAGATCCTGTCAGAACCCCAAGATGTTCCTTTTCCTCCAGATGGGTCAGGATCAGTCTCTGCCAGTTTCGGGCAAGGACATCCTCACTGCATGCTGTAAAAAACTGGCAACCGCTTCCCGGTTCTCCCGGTTCCAGCAAAAGATGAACCTCCGCATAATGACGGAGAGGCTCAAAATGTCCCACACCTTCTACCGGAGCCGCAATGGTTTCTTTATATACAATATTTCCCGGACCAAATTCCACTGCCACATGAAAACGTTCCCAGATCATACTTTTCAGAATCTCCGTCTGTACCTCTCCCATCAGCTGTGCATGAATTTCTCCAAGACGACTGTCCCAGAGAATATGAAGCTGCGGTTCTTCCTCTTCAAGCTCCCGGAGACTCAGGAGCATTTTATGAGGATCACAGCCCTCAGGAAGAAGGATCTGGTAATTCAGCACAGGTTCCAGCACTGGCATCTGAGATTCCTCTTCTATTCCGATTCCCTGTCCCGGACATGTTTTGGAAGGTCCGGTAACTGCGCAGATTTCTCCTGCCCGTACCTCCGGCACGCTTTCTGCCTTTGCCCCGGAATAAATCCGTATCTGGTCGATCTTTTCCCCATTCAGCAGGGTTTTTACTTTCAGACTTCCCCCTGTGATCTTCAGATAAGTAAGACGATTTCCCTGCGGATCTCTGGCAATCTTAAAGACCTTTGCCCCAAATTCCTCCGGATACTTCCGACTGAGCGTATAATTCTCCAGACCCTTCAGGAATTCCTGTACTCCCTGCATTTTAAGCGCAGAACCAAACCAGCATGGAAAAACTCTTCTCTCTGCAATCAGACGGCAGATCTCTCCGTGTTCCAGCTCCCCTGTTTCCAGATAGGTCTCCAGAAGAGCTTCCTCACACATGGAGAGATTCTCCAGAAGCGCCTCACGCTCCTCCTGTTTACAGCTTCCTTTTCCCTCTTCAGCCGTCATAGCGCCAAAATCCATACAGTTTTCATTGAGCCTTTTTTGCAGTTCCTTCAGAAGTCCGTCCCGGTCCGTTCCCTGCTGGTCCATTTTATTTACAAAAATAAAAACAGGAATTTCATAGCGTGCCAGAAGCCGCCATAAAGTCATTGTATGGCTTTGTACTCCATCCATTCCGTTGATTACCAGAATCGCATAGTCCAACACCTGCAGAGTACGTTCCATTTCCGCCGAAAAGTCCACATGTCCCGGCGTATCCAGAAGAGTGATCTCCATGTCTTCGGTTTTTAATACTGCCTGTTTGGAAAAAATGGTAATTCCTCTTTCCCTTTCCAGCTTATAGGTATCCAGAAAAGCATCTCCGTGATCTACCCTTCCAAGCTTCCGGATCTCTCCGCACAGATAAAGCAGTCCCTCAGAAAGAGTGGTCTTTCCTGCATCTACATGGGCCAGGATGCCCACACATATCTGTTTTTTATTTTTTTCAGGTTCCTGTACGCCCATGAAAATTGCCTCCTACCGTAGTTGCATAATATTGCAATTATATCACAAAAAAAGACGTTGGTCGAGGTGCTGTTGGGGGGATTTTCACTATACTTATTCATAATTTGTTTACCATTAAATTCCCAGTCAGACAGTAGAAAAATGATGACGGAAAATCCTACAAATGCTATAATATCCGTA